>CAMVJN010000010.1 GCA_947167825.1 uncultured Selenomonadales bacterium
TCTTGTCGCCGCCGCCACCGCCGCAGCCCGCAATCAGGCCGCAGGTGATAAGGCCCGCAACCAACACGGCGGCGGATTTCTTGAGCTTCTTGAATGATTTGTGCATAGAGTTCTTTCCCCCTGTTCAAAATATTTTTATTGATAATATTATAATGATAAGCGAAAATTGCCCAAATCGCCTACCACATAAAAACAAGCCCGTCGGCATCCCGCAAGCGAGAATCCGACGGGCTTTCCGCACGCAAAAAAAGCGCACGCTGCTCCATCCGTCTCCTCGTCCCCGCGAGTCAAACGCATAACGTTCATAGGCAGGTTTTCTGGCTCGGTTCAAACGCTCCCGCCGATCTTCCCGGTTTCCCAGTGACATCTCCGGCGTTCGCTCCCCTTACAGCTGCGGGACAGCACAGGCCTTTCACCTGTTTCCCTTTCCCATGAACGTCTTATACAATTATTCGGCAATCATATCCCAAAGACAGGCGACGAAACGCCCATAAAACTTTTTTGTATTATATCTGAAAAAAATAACCTTTACAATACGAATACCCCTATGGGTATCTTCAAATTCGACGTTTTTCCTTCCTGCCTTCACTTTCCTTGCGACACAAGGGATTTAGGAGTTTCCTTGTCGTTTGCCTCAAATCGAATTCAGAATAATTCATCCTTATAATTTGGGAACCCTTTATATGCAAAGCAGTGAGTGGCGAATCTCAAACTCCGCGCCAATAAAGGAAATCCAGCCGACTTCCAAAAAACGCCGCTATACGGCAACAGAAAAAACCAACAACATACAAAAATTTTCATATAAATTTTCATTTCCCTAATTCCCTAAAGAAAAAGCGCCCGACCTGAAATGCCAAGCGCAGCTCCCCAAGAGGAGGGAAAGCCCCCGGCACGTGGACCGCCGGGAGCCGGCCGCCAAGCGGCCTCCCACAGAAAGGAAAATATATGAACAACTTTTCCCTATGGTTCTGCTATCCACAGAGAAAACCTTTCGACACAGGAAGTCCCGGAGATGGGCCGACTCCGGGACTGCTGCCTTCGGCAGCGATTTGGAATGAATGTATGAAGAAGAGGTGATTATCCCAAAAAAGGAGGGGAGTTCCCGGCGTACGTTCCACCGGGAACCTGCCGCAAGGCGGCAAACCCAAAGATAAGAAAAATGTATGAGCAATGCTTCTCTATGGAGCTGAATGCCATAGAGAAAACCTTATGACGAGGTCGGAACCCTCGGAAGCTCTTCAAAGGGATCCGACATAGGAAAGGAAGTATGAACAAGGCTTCTTTATGAACCTGAAACATAAAGGAGCTTGTATCCAAGGAGGTGGCCCGAAGATGACTGGGCTCCGGGCCTGCTGCCACCGGCAGCGATCTGTATGAAAAGTATTGCAAGAGGTTGCGTTATCAAAGGAGGCGGGCCAGCCTCCCCCATTGAGCCGGCCCACTACTGCCGCTGCGCCGGAAGAAAGACGCAGAGATAGGAAAGCAACACAAAAAGCTCTTTTCCGGAAACGGAAAAGAGCCAAACGCCAAATAACCGCACAGCCTTCAACAGGCGGCCATAATCTCTTCCCCGTCGCTCGCGGGTCAAACAGAAACCGTCAATCAAGCAGGTCTCCTGGCTTCAGCCTGCGCTCCCCGGACCTTCCCATGCTCTCGCACAGTGGCATTTCCGGTTCGATGGCTGTTACAGTGGCGGGACCGCGCCGGACTTTAACCGGCTTCCCCATTAAGTCTTGCGACACTTGATCCAGTCAATATGATTTTTTCAAGGACTGATTTGTTTATGGTCATATTGTAAATGATTATGGTTCTACTGTCAAGCATTTTTGAAAAAATATTCATATTCCTTCGAAACCTGTTTTGCCAAAAGCAATTTCACGCGCCGCTTTTTCTTGACATTCCATGCCCTATGCCGTATATTTTGATTGAATATAAAAAAATTATCTTCACGTTTTTTCGTAACAAGAATCACATAAAAGCGTTCTTTATATTTTTGGAAGGGAGCCGTGTGGGCATGGAATGGGCAACAGACTTGGAGATGTATCGGGAGGCGCTGCGCACCGAGCGAATAGGCGTGGCCCGATGGGACATCAAGCTCGACCGCGTTTTCGGCGACTCGACGATGATGGTTCTTTACCCCGACCACCTGACCAACGGGCCATACTCCGAATTTTTGCTGTGCCGCCCGGATCTGCACCCGAACGACGTGAAATTCTTCGATGCTCTGGTCCGCTTCGTGCAAGCGCCGCACCACGAATACGCCGACAAATCCCACGAGATCGTCGTCGAATACCGGCTGACGGACGCGGGAAATCGCGAGCAATGGTTCCACGCGCACTTCACCATCCATTTCGAGAAGGAATGGCCCCGGAGCGCGATTCTCCTGCTCCGCAGCACAGACTCCGAGCACAAAAGCGAGGAAACGCTCCGGCAAAAGGCCGAGCGGGATGCCCTGACCGGGCTCTACAACAAAGGGCACGCACGGGAGTTGATCGACAATGCGCTGGCCGTTCCCGGCACGACAAAAGCACTGCTGGTGCTGGACATGGACGGCTTCAAGAAGGTGAACGACAATCTCGGCCACCTCTTCGGCGACGCGGTGATTTCCGACATGGCGCTGTCGCTGGCGGAGGTCTTTTCCTCGGACGGCGACATCATCGGACGGGTGGGCGGCGACGAGTTCGTCGTGCTGCTGCGGGACATCGAGAGCCGCGACGCGGTGGTGGCGAGCTGCGAAAAGCTCCGGGATATGCTGCGCCGCAGTTTCGAGTACGGGAAAAACCAAACGCTGAACGTCAGCGGCAGCGTCGGCATCGCCCTGTCGCCGGAGTTCGGCGCGTCCTTCGAGACGCTGTTCTCCTGCGCGGACAAAGCGCTCTACGAGGCGAAGCGGCGGGGCCGGGACACGCAGGTCTTTTACACGGACGAGCTGCGGGAGGGCGAAAAGAAGAACGCGGGGGAAAACGCGATTGCCGAAGGAAGGCAGGCGCTCCTCGACCATCCCGTGGAGTTCATCTTCCGCATGCTGTACGAAACGAGGAACCCGCGCATCACTGTGGAGACGCTTTTGGCCCTGTTCGCGAAATATTTCATGGTGCAGCGGGTCGTGATTTACCAAAACCAAGGCGAAAACCCCGGCTGCTGGTTCGAATGGCGCGCCGACGGGACGATCCCAGTGGCGGACGCCCACGAGGGCGCCGTGGGCGAATTCCTCAACCGGACGTACCGAAAAGAAATCTACGGCCACTTCCTGGAGTTTTCGGACACGTCGAAAATCAACGGTCCCATGGGGACGCTGCTGCCAGAGCGAAGCATTTTCGCGCTCCTCTACGTAAACGTCATGGACGGGGACAAGCGGATCGGCTGCGTCGGTTTCGAGGATTGCCGTGGGACGCGGATATGGACGAAGCGGGAGCATGAAATCCTCCGGACTTTCGCCGACATCCTCGGCACGTTCCTGATGGATCAAATGCGCTACAAAATGGTGCGGCGAGGTTACCGCCGCTTGCAGGGCGTTCTGGACGCCGTCGCGGGCCGCCTCTGGGTTGTCGCCACGGAGGACGGGCATATCGCCTATATGAACCGGGCGACGCGGGCCATGCTCGCAAAAAGCGAAAACGAAGAGACGAAAAACTGCTACAAGGTGCGCACCGACACGAACCGTCCCTGCGCCCGCTGCGAGTACGCGGAACTCCAAGCAAACTGCCCCGGCGCGACGGCTCTGCGGAAGGAAACGGAACGCCGCAGCCTCGTCCCGATCTCGATTCGGTGGAGCAAAGGGTTGGACGGCCGGCTCTATCTTTGTGGAAACAACGAATAAGTCAATTTGTGCATCTGTAGAGGGATTTTTTCGGCTGTCTAGGAAAGGGCCTCGAAGGCGTAGCATCGCTACGTCGAGAGGGCATTGACAACGACAGCCGGAAAAAGACCCGACAGCGGCGCGGAGAGACTTGTTCGTTTTTTCCTTAGGACGCATAGGCAACATCTTTTATAAATTTTCGGGCGCAAAATATTCCATTTTCTATTGACAGGAAGAAGCCTCTGTGACAAAATGAAAATATGATGAACTCGTTTATCATAAATTCATAAATTTTGTAAATTTCGGGCGCGGCGCCCGACGGGATAAACACTATATTTCATTATGAAACGGGGGAAAACAGTATGAACCAACTTTCCATCAAGGCAAGGCTCATCATGGGCTTCGGCGCGATCGTCGCGCTGTTCGTTATCTTCGCCGCGTTCGTTTACACCGAAATGATCGGCGTGGACGAGAACCTCGACCTCATCACCGAAGACATGGTGCCCATCACCCGAACCATCAACGATTTCGACCGGGCCGTCGGCGACGGACGCCGCGCCGTACTGGCGGAAATTTCACGCCGGAACAAGGAAGCGGCGGCCAAGCGCGTGGACAGCATTGTAGCGGGCCACAAGGAAGCGGACAAAGCCCTCGCGACGCTGAAGAAACAGATCTCGGAAGCGATGTACGGCACCGAAGCCGAACGCAAGGCCGACCTGGCGGAAATTGACGCTATAGAAAAGCTTTGGAAGGTCTATGAAGCTGATGAAACCAAATCGGCAAAGCTTGCAGGCGAGGGCCAATTTGAAAAGGCGCTGGAAGTGTCCGGAAAAGGGCCCGGACGCCAGGCTTTCATGGACATGAACAAGAAAGTCGACGCGCTGGTGGAGAAGTGCAACAAGCTCAGCGACGAAGCGGGACTGGTGGCTATGGCCGACGTCCACAACATGATGCACTATGCTGTCATCGTCGCTTCCATCGCGGTCGTTTTGTCCGTCGTCATCGCGTTCCTGCTCATCAAGACCATAGAGAGCGGCTGCGCGGAGCTGCTCCGCGTCTCTGACCTCGTGGCCAAAGGAGACCTGACCCAGCACGCGAACATCGACGGCGACAACGAATTCGCGTCCCTCGCTGCCAGCAACAACACCATGATCACGAATATGCGGAAACTGATCAAACAGATCCAGGATTCGGCGCAGCAAGTCGCCGCCTCTTCCGAGGAGCTGAACGCGAACTCCCAGCAGTCTGCCGAAGTCTCCCAGACCATCGCCCAGTCCGTCACCGATATGTCGTCGGCGGCAACGGCGCAGCTTGAGATCATGGGCGACACCGTCGAAATGACGAACGAAGTTTCCAGCGACGCGCAGGCCACGGCGGAAGTCGTCCGCACCACGGCGGAGCAGACGAAGAACGCGCTGGAGCAGGCACAGGCGGGCAGCGAGCTGGTCGGCACGACCGTCTCGCAGATGCAGCAAGTCGCGCAGGAAGTGGACGAATCCGCCCAGGTCGTCGAAAAACTCGGCGAACGCTCGAAAGAAATCGGCCAGATCGTCGAAAGCATCTCGGCGATTGCCGACCAGACGAACCTCTTGGCGCTGAACGCCGCCATCGAAGCGGCCCGCGCCGGCGAAGCGGGACGCGGCTTCTCCGTCGTCGCGGAAGAAGTCCGCAAGCTTGCGGAGCAGTCCCAGGAATCCGCCCAGCATATCAGCACATTGATCGGCTCCATCCAGAGCGACACGGCGCAGGCGGTGGACGCCATGGCGCGCGGCACCGCGAAAGTCAAGGAAGGCTCGGCCAGCGTCGATTCCCTCGGCTCCGCCTTCGAGAATATCCGCAGCGTCGTCGAAGGCTTGAGCCGCGAAGCTACCGCTTCCCTCAGCACCTTCGAGGAATTGGAAAAGAAGATCGACGGCATCGCGTCCTCGGCGCAGGACGTCGCGAACTCCGCGAAAATGGTCAACGACGAAGCGCAGTCCGCCTCCGCTTCCGTGCAGGAACAGTCGGCGGGCATGGAGGAAATCGCCTCGGCCTCGTCGAGCCTCGCCACGCTGGCCAACAGCCTGAACAGCGCCGTAGGACAGTTCAGGGTTTAACACAGCCGAGCCTACGGCTCGACTGACGTTTCATGCACTCTCTGTAAAGATTTAAAAATCTTAACAGAGAGCAGTATAACCGACGAAAAATAAAATGAAAGATGCCTTCCTCGAATATGGGGAAGGCATCTTTCATTTTATTTTTCATGCTTTTGTTCGTTTGTTACAGGCTTCGCCTGCGCACCGATTTTTTACCTGAACCGGACATTTTGCAGCCAACGGTCGAGCAGCGCGCTGCGCTCTGTCGGCGTGAAATTCGCCTGCGTGTCGAACAGCGCGATATTTTTTCCGGCGAACTGCTTGTAGGCCAGCGTCCCGGAATTTGTCGGCACGAAAAACACGTTTTCCTGTTGGAGCGTCATTTGCGCACCGTCAGAAAGCAGCCACTCAAAAAATTCCTGCGCCAACGGCCGGTCGTCCCGCAAAAGGCCGGCGCCCGTCAACATATACGCTGTCCCGTCCATCGGATAGATAATGCGGATGGGGTATCCGCTGGCCATATAACGAAGCGTCTCGCTCTGCACGGCGACGGCGGCGTCCACTTCTCCCATGCCCGTCATGCGGACCGGTGTGGACAGATATTTCACATACTGCACGACTTTCGGATGAAGATCGGAAAGCTGCCGCAAAACCTCCTGCTCGCCATAAACGGAAACCATCGTAAAATAGAGATTCGAGGCGGCGTCAGCGGCCAAAAAATCCGTCATGCCCACCCGCATATCGGGATAGACGGCAAACTCCGACCAAGTCTCCGGGATGCGCGGCAATGTGCGCAGATAATCGCTGTTCACGCAGAACACAATCGGATCGTACCAGACGCCCGTCCAGGCGCCCTCCCCGTCCTTGAAGGCGTCGGATACCGAATCCGTGCTTTCCGAAAGGTACGGCACGAAAGCGCCCTTCATCGCGCCCTCGCGCATGATACGGCTGTCCGCCAGCACAAGATCGGCCTCCGGCTGCTTCTTTTTGCCGGAAAGGGACTCGGTCAGTTCATCCGGCGTCATCGGGATGAACCGCACGTCCACCTTCGCCATTCTTTCGTATTCCGCCGCCAAAAGCCCTGCCTGTTCAGGCGGCATCGTCGTGCAGACTGTGACGGTTCGCCCGGGCCGCCCCGGCGTCCTGTCGGCATACCCGGAAAGCAGCGATGCGCCGAGCACCGTACCAAGCACGAGCACAAAGGCCAGGAACAAGAGCGAAGTGTATCGCTTCATTCAAACTTCCCCCGAAAACTGCAAGATAGGATCCTGATGAAAAAAGCGGCGAGCGTTGGCTCGCCGCTTTGATAACATTATGCTATCAAAATTATTCGCTGTGGCGAAGCCACGTCGGAATGTCGATGGCGCCGAAATTTCCGCCGAAGGGCGAAACCGGCTGCTGCGGTTGCTGGGGCTGCATAGGCTGCTGCTGCGGGGCCATTTGCGGCTGTCCCGGAGCCCGCTGCACGTTTTGCCTCATCAGCGGCTGCGCTGCAGGCTGCGCGGGAACGCCGATGGTATCCTCCCCTGCGTCGAAGCCCGTCGCAATGACCGTGACGCGCACCGTTTCGCCAAGCGTATCGTCCAGCGCCGCGCCGAAGATGATATTCGCGTCCGGGTGAACCTTTTCCGCGATTTCCGCCGCCGCTTCGTTGACGTCGTAAATGCTGAGCTTTTCCGCCGAACCGGTGAAGTTCAGCAGCACGCCGTGAGCGCCTTCGATGGACATTTCGAGAAGCGGGGACTGCACCGCCTCCTGCGCCGCGGAAGTCGCCGCGTTGTCGCCGGAGCTCTCACCGATGCCCATCAGCGCGGTGCCCGCGTCCTTCATAATCGACTGCACGTCGGCGAAGTCGAGATTGATCAACCCAGGCACCACCAACAGGTCGGAGATGCCCTGCACACCCTGATGGAGCACGTCGTCCGCAATGCGGAAGGCTTCCATCATCGGCGTATTGCGGCTGACAATCTGCAAAAGCTGGTTGTTCGGAATCGTGATAATCGTATCGACGGCTTCTTTCAGATTGCGGATACCCATTTCCGCGTTCTGCATCCGCCGCTTTCCTTCGAACTTGAACGGCTTTGTGACGACGCCGACAGTCAGCGCGTTGGCTTCCCGCGCGCACTCCGCGACAATCGGGGCCGCGCCCGTGCCCGTGCCGCCGCCCATGCCTGCGGTGATAAAGACCATATCCGCGCCGGACACCGCCGCGATAATTTCATCGCGGCTCTCTTCAGCCGCCGCCTTGCCGATTTCCGGCTTCGCGCCCGCGCCGAGCCCGCGCGTCAGCTTCTCGCCGATTTGGAGCCGTTTCGGTGCAAGAGATTTCATCAAAGCCTGCGCGTCCGTATTGATGGCGATAAACTCGACGCCCTTCAAACCGGAGGAAATCATCCGGTCAATCGCGTTCGAGCCGCCGCCGCCGACGCCAATAACCTTGATTTTGGCCATATCGGTCATTACATCCGCATCCAATTCAATCACAAATACCCCTCCAAGCCGGGCAATTTCGCCCTATACCTGCCGTGCGCAACCGCGCATCGAAAATTTCCGTCTCGTACTTCCATATTCTACTATGAAAGAGAATTTCATGCAAGCATAGCTTTTTTATCATTTTTTGTTCAGTGCTTCCTTAGATAATAACGCCGGATGATGGCAAGATTCTGAAAGATACGGAGACCGAAAGCCAAAAGCGCGACGTAATAAAGGTCGATTCCCAGATGATCCCCGGCGTAGACCAGAAACGCCGCCAACAATCCGTTGACGAAAAAACCGGTCATGAACACCATATTGTCAAAGCGGTCGTCCAGCGCGGAGCGAAAGCCGCCGAAAACGGCGTCGAGGCCCGCAAGCAGCGCGACGGAAAACAATTTGGAATACGTCACCGGAATGACCAAAGGGCAAAAGCTGCCGAGCAGGAGCCCGACGCACAAACCAAGCAATGCAAGGATCATGGCGTTTCCTCCTCCGCTTCCTTCGCGTAGCTGAATTGCGCCGCGCCCTTGTAGGCGGGAACCGTGACGTCCTGCGCCGCCTTGACTTCAAGCTGGATGCCCCAGACCTGCAAAGTCTCCATCACGCCGCCGCGCATGCGAAGCGCGCTTTCCAGCGTCGCGCTGTCGCCGATGGCGCGAATCTCATAGGGCGGCGCCGAGCGCACATTGTTCACCGAAAGTGTCGGCCCCGCACAGCGGATTTCCGACGTCGCGACGAGCCGCTGCCCGTTGACGGAAATCGCCTCCGCGCCCGCCGCCCGCAGCTCGTTGATTACCTTCAGAAGATCGTCGTCGTGAATGATATAAAGGTTCTGGTTTTCGCCAGCCTTCGACTTGATCTTGCTGTCGTCGATAGTCACGATGACGCCGGGGCCGGTCAGAGGCGTCATGCCCGAACGGAGACGAAGCTCCTTCAATATGCGCTCGCCTTCCGAGCCGCCGGGGGCAGGCTGCGCCTTTTGCAGTTCCGCGACTTTTTCCTGCAGCGCGTCACGCTCTTTTTCCGTCTCGATCAGGCGCGTCGAAAGTTCTTCCACACGCTGGTACGGAAGCGAGGATTTTTGATCCATCGCGATGCGGAACTGCAAGGCCAGCATAAACCCCAGCACCATGCAGACAAAGGCAATGGAAAAATGCCCCCGCTTATAGGTCATCATGATTGATTCTGCGCCTCACTTTGGACTGGTTTGCGTCATCGCCGGGATGTACGCTTTGGAATAGGTCAGGTCAATGAACGGGATTGGGGTTGCAGTCGTCCGCAGGTCTCCGAGGAAGCTTTTCGTGATCTCCACTTTTTCCTCGATCCGTTCCAACGCGCCGATGCGGATTTCCGCCGCGTTTATCGTACGGGCGACGACATGGCGCGGGTCGGCCAGGTTCATTTCAACAATCTGTCCCAACTCTGTTTTATCAAGCGGCGAAAGATACTGCAGCGCCAAAATCACCTGCTCGTTCTCGAACGTATCCCCGATATACAGATCCCGCGCCTCGACGCCCGTCAAAAGCGGGATGGTCTTCAAATGGCGCACACGATACGCGTTCAGCACCATTCCCTTGCGGTCAAGGTCTAGAAAACCGAACTCGCAGGCCACACAAGCCACAGGACGACGTTCCTCCACTTCGATAAAGATTCCGTTCGGGAACGTCCGCTTAACGGACGCCTGATCGATGCGAAGGTCTTTCCGAAGGTTCTGTACCGCTTTATCGGTCTCGACCTGGAACATATGCTGTCCCTTGTATACGCCCGCAATCCGCAAAACGTCTTCCGGCGGGATATACGAAGTCCCCTTGACGTCAATGGTTTCCAGCTTGAACACGGGAAGATAGACGACGGCGGCCGCCGTCACGGCAACGAACCCCAAAAATCCAAACACCTGAAACAGCCACTGCCATTTTTTCGATCGGGGGCGCGGATTTTCTTCAAGTGCCGACGCCTGCATCTGTTCTTCGTCCATCGCCGTCGCCCCCCTTTCCTTTCAGTGATAAAGCAAATGGCGCTTCACTCTTTTACCGTCATTTTCAAAAGCTGTTCACAAAATTCCTCAAAGGATATGCCCGCCGCCCGCGCCGCGTCCGGGACCAGGGAAGTTTCCGTCATGCCCGGCATCGTGTTGATGTCTATGACATAGGGAACGTCCTCCGCCGAAAGCATCATATCGATACGGGCGATGCCCCGACAGCCGAAAACGCGAAATGTCTGCTCTGCCGTTTCCCTTGCCCGTTTCATGGCTTCCGCACTGATCCGTGCGGGAATGATATGATGGGACGCTCCGACAGTGTATTTGCTCTCATAATCGTAGCGGCCCGACTCCGTCGTGATCTCAATGACCGGCAGCGCGTCGCAGGTCTCCGGCGTACCCCAGACCGCCGCCGTCAGCTCCGGCCCGTCGATAAACTCCTCGACGAGAATTTCATCGCCGTAAGAAAACGCCTCGTCCAACGCGTCGGGAAGCTCCGCCGCGTCGCAGACGATGACGACGCCGACGCTCGAGCCCTGCGCCGTCGGCTTGACCACCACCGGAACAGGCATTTCCCGCAGGATTCTCGCCCGCAGTCCCGCCCGATCGGCAGCGCGGTACGCGCGCGCCTTCGGCGTCGAAATCCCCGCCCCGATCATCACATTTTTCGCCGCCGCCTTGTCCATCGACATGGCCGACGCCAAAACCCCAGAGCCTGTATACGGAATTCCCATCAAATCCAGGACCGCCTGCATACGCCCGTCCTCGCCGTAGGCACCGTGCATAGCGTTGAACACCACATCGGGAGCAAGGCGCTGCATATCGGCGGTAAAATTTCGAGGCGAAAATTCCAGTCCTTCCGGCGTATACCCCTTTCCCCGAAGCGCCGCCAAAATCGCGGCGCCGCTCCGGCGCGAGACCTCCGCCTCCGAGGACGGCCCGCCCATCACGACGATAATTTTCTTGTCCTTCATTCTTTATGTTCCCCCTGCGCCAACAAGAGCTCCAGCAATTCTTCCCCGGTACGGTCAATGTCCCCCGCACCCATCGTCAGCACGAGATCGCCGTCTTGCACAATGCTTTCCAGGTACGGCGCGACATCCGTCCGAGACTTGATATATTTCATTGTTTGCCCCGTCGTTTCCGCAACGGCGTTCACAATCGTCTCGCCGCTGACGCCCTGGATCGGCGCTTCCCCCGCCGAGTAAACGTCCGTCAAAACCAACAGGTCGGCGTCTTTAAACGCGCCGCCGAATTCCTTCTGCAAAAGCTGCGTGCGCGAATAACGGTGGGGCTGAAAAGCGCAGATCAATCGTTTCGGGCTTGTCTGCCGCGCCGCCCTGAGCGTCGCCATGATTTCCGTCGGATGGTGCGCGTAATCATCCACAATCCAGACGCCCGCCGCGCGCCCCTTCGTCTCAAAACGGCGCTTCGCGCCATGGAACAGCGCAAGGGCTTCCGCGGCCTTTTCCGGCGAAACGCCGCAAAGGATTCCCGTCACTACCGAGCCGAGCGCGTTCAGCACGTTATGACAGCCGGGAATGTTCAGCCTCACGCGAGCCAGTTTCTTTCCGTCTTTTTCCACGTCGAAGGCGACGCCCGTTCCCTCCGGCGCGATATTTGCCGCCCGGTACTCCGCGCCTTCCGACGTGCCGTAAAAGACGACGCGGCGCGGAAGATTTTTCGAGATTTCCCGGAGGTTCTCATTCTCCGCGCAAAGCACGCAGGTTCCCGTTTTCTCATCCGTATTTTCAAGAAATTGCCGAAACGCCTTTTTTATGTTCTCCATCGTGCCGTAATGGTCCATATGGTCGTTCTCGACATTCGTGACCACCGCGATATGGGGCATCAGCTTCAGGAACGAGCCGTCGCTCTCGTCCGCCTCCGACACCAGATATTCGCCGCGCCCGAGCCGCGCGTTGCCGTCCGCAAGGTAATCGACCTGCCCGCCGATAATGATGGTGGGGTCGGCGCCGCCATGCTCCAGAATCAGTCCGATCATCGAGGTCGTCGTGGTCTTGCCGTGGGCGCCGGCGACGGCAATACCCTTCGCCGCGTTCAGGAGCGCCGCGTTGACATCCGAACGATGCATGCGGCGGATATTTTGCGCTTTCGCCGCAGCGACCTCCACATTGTCCTCGGGAATCGCAGTGGAGACGACTACCGCGTCCGCGCCTTTCACATTCGCCGCATCGTGCCCTTCAAATATTCTTGCGCCGCGTTCCGCAAGCTGCCTGGCAGTCGCGGACATTTTCCTGTCCGACCCCGAAACCTCGTATCCTTTGTCCAGCAATATGCGCGCCAACGCGCTCATACCGGCGCCGCCGACGCCGATAAAATGGATTTTGCGGATTCCCTGAAGCATTAACGCTTCCTCCCTTTTATTTCTTCACAACGGCCAGTTCCTTTTTGCCCCGTGCCAGCCGGATCACTCGGCTGGCGATTTCATCCGCCGCCTTTGGGCGTCCCAATTTTTTCGCGGCTTTCGCCATACGTTTCAGCTTCGCGTCCTCACTCAAAAGCTCCGCCAGGACGGAAAGCAATCGTTCCGCCGTCAGCTCGCGGTCGAGGATCATGCGTGCCGCCCCCGCCGTCGCGATGGCGCGCGCGTTCATTTCCTGATGGTTCGCCGCCGCGAACGGATACGGAATCAGGATTGACGGCACACCCCGCGCCGTCAGCTCCGCGATGCCGATGGCGCCGGCACGGAACACCGCCACGTCGGCGCAGGCAAGCGCCTGCGGCATATTGTAAAGATAAGGCTCGACAAAAAGATTGCCCGCCGCGTCGAGATCGACGCCCGCCTCTTTCAGGCTCTGCATCGTCTCATCATATCCGGCTTTTCCCGTCACATGAAGGATCTGAACGCCGTCCCTGCACGCATAATGCGAAAGGACGCCGATCATCGCGCGGTTGATGCTGCGCGCGCCCCGGCTGCCGCCGGACACCAGCACCGTCTTCGCTTTCGGGTCGAGGCCGAACAATTTTTTCCCGTCCTCGCTCCGCGCCCGCATCACTTCCTCGCGGATCGGATTCCCGGTGAACACCCGTTTCCCCTTCGGGAAATGTTCCGCCGCTTCTTTCGTCCCCATGGCAATGCAGGAAACGAATCGCGCAAGCAGGCGGTTCGTGACGCCCGGCATGACGTTCTGCTCCTGGATCAGCGTGGGAATCCCCATCAAGCTCGACGCCAAAAGAATCGGGCCGCAGACATAGCCGCCCGTGCCGACAGCAACGTCGGGCTTGAAACGGCGAACGATCCCCATCGCCTTTACGACGCCGCCGAAAGCCTGCGCGCCGCGCACAAGGTTTTCCGGCGTCAGGCTGCGCTTGAAGCCTCGGATGTTGACCGTCTCAAAGGGAATCCCCTCCTTCGGCACGATGTCGGCTTCAAGGCCGTCCTTCGTGCCGACGTACAGGAATTCTGCGTCCGGTATTTTTTTCTGGATAGCCCGCACGATGGTCAGCGCGGGATAGATATGCCCGCCGGTCCCGCCGCCGGAAACGATGATCCGCACGAAAAACGCCCCTAACTTACCCTTTTCTTACTTTCCCGCCATACGGCGAACAATATCCTTGAAATGCCGTCCGCGTTCCGCCATCCCCGAATACATATCAAAGCTGGCGCAGGCCGGGGACAGCAGCACTACGTCGCCGGATTGCGCCGCCGCCTTTGCAAGCTCGACGGCTTTTTCCATCGAGTACCCCGCCTCGAGAATCGCTTTCGGCGCAATGCCCGCTGCCAGCGCCGCTTCCTTGAACCGCGCCGCCGCGTTGCCGACGAGCACGAGCGCACGGCATCTTTCCTTGACGAGATGCATGAAATCCGTGAGATCGGTCATCTTGTCGTCGCCGCCCGCAAGCAGCACGACAGGCGCGTCGAAACTCTCCAAGGCCTTGATGGCCGAGTCCGTGTTCGTCGCCTTGGAATCGTTGTAATAATCGACGCCTTCAAAATTCAAGACCGGCTCGATGCGATGCTCGACGCCTTCAAAAGCGCGCAACACTTCGGCGATTTTCTCCGGCGCCGCGCCCGCGAGATACGCCATCGCCATAGCAGCCAGCGCGTTTTCCACGTTGTGCCCGCCGGGAATCTGCAATTCCTTCACGGGCAGCACCGGGATTTCCTTTCCGTTCCAGCGCATGGTCAGCACGCCGTCCGCAACAATCGCTCCCTCGTCCAGAAGCTCCTTCCGGCTGAAAAAGCAGACCGTTCCGGGAGCGCGGTTTGCCATATCCCTCGTCTTCGGGTCGTCGTAGTTCAGCACGAGGAAATCTTTTTTCGTCTGCTGCGCGAACATTTTCTCCTTCATCTGCTGATACACTTCAAGATTTCCGTGGCGCACCACATGGTCGGGCGTCACGTTCAATACCGACGCCACATGCGGAACAAAATCGTCCGTCGCTTCCATCTGGTAGCTGGAAATCTCGGCGACGACGCAGCCGCCCTCGCCGACCCGCAGGCATTCCTCCGAAAGAGGCACGCCGATATTTCCGCCGACGCCGACCACGGGAAACGCCGTTTCCATCAACTTGCCGAGCAGCGTCGTGGTGGTCGTCTTGCCGTTCGTCCCCGTGACTGCGAGAATCGGCGATTTCGCGATATGATAAGCGAACTCGATCTCGCTCTCCACATCCATGCCGCGCTTGCAAGCCTCCTGCAAAAGGGGGATGCGTACCGGCACGGCGGGAGAAACGATGATATGGGTCACGCCCTCCAACAGTTCGTTCGACTGCGGCCCGCATACGACCTTGATGCCCGCGTCCCGAAGCTCCTTCACTTCGTCGCCGAGCTTTTCCTCTTCCTTCGCGTCGCTGAGCACGACTTCCGCGCCGAAACGCTTCGCGATCTTCGCCGCCGCCACGCCGCTGATGCCAAGACCGACAACCAGCACTTTCTGATTCGACAAATTCAAAACAGACACTCCTTATCTGATAGCCATCAAAAGCCCCAAAATCCCGCATATCACACCCGCGCAGCAAAACACGCGGACGACTTTCGTCTCTTTCCAGCCTTTAAGCTCAAAATGGTGATGGATTGGGCTCATCAGGAAAATCCGCTGACCGCCCGTCAGCTTGAAATAGGAAACCTGGATAATCACGGACAGCGTCTCGATCACGAAAACGCCGCCGATGATTACAAGCAACAGCTCCGTCTTCGTCAGGATTGCCGCCGCGGCCAGCGCGCCGCCGAGAGCCAGCGAGCCCGTATCGCCCATGAACACCTTCGCGGGGTGCGCGTTGAAACGCAGGAACGCGATACAGGCCGCAGCCACGGCAATGCAGAAGGAAGCAAGCGCCGCCTTCCCGAACATAACGCAGACGACCGCATAGCAAATCGCAGCTACGGCCACGGTTCCTGTCGCCAGACCGTCCAGACCGTCCGTCAGATTCACCGCGTTCGTCGTGCCGACGAGTACAAAGAAAATCAGAACGTAATAGAAAGCACCGAAATCCACGGTTTTATTGAGAACCGGGACCCAAAGCTCCGTCGTCACGCCAAGGAAAAGCGAACCGATCAGCGCCACGACCACCGCCATAATTACCTGCCCGAGAAATTTATGGCGCGGACGAAGGCCAAGATTGCGCTTCTTCACGACCTTGATATAGTCGTCGATAAAGCCAATCACGCCGTGCCCCAAAGTCACAAACAGCGCAAGCAGCACCGACGTCTCGAAGCCCGCCGCGACAAGGGCGCCCGCTGTCAGCGCGGCAAGAATCATCAATCCGCCCATCGTCGGCGTCCCGCTCTTTGCCTGATGACTTTTCGGCCCTTCCTCGCGAATGCTCTGGCCGAATTTCAGCTTGCGCAGCTCGGGAATCACAAACGGCCCCGAAATCAAAACGACCAGCGCGGAAACGATTGCCGCCTTCAGCGCGGCAGAAACTTCCATAGATAAAAAGCCTCCTAAATTACAACATCTCAATGATCTTGTCCATCTGCATCCCATGCGATCCCTTGAACAAGACCGTGTCGCCGGGGCGCAGGATTTCTTTCAGTTTCGCCGCCGCTTCCTCGTGGGACGCTGCGCGGTAGACCTCAGTCATGCCCGCTTCTTCCGCTCCGGCTGCTATTTCCTCGCCCAGCGTCCCCCGCGTCACCAGCGCCGCCGCGCCGGATTTCGCCAGTTCCTCGCCGACGCGCCGATGCGCCTCTTTCGCGACGTCGCCAAGCTCCAGCATATCGCCGAGCACCGCCACGCGCCGCCCTTTCGCGATGTCCTTCATCGTGCGGATGGCCGCGCTCATCGAAAGCGGGCTGGCGTTGTACGCGTCGTTGATAATCATGTAGTCGCCGCGTTTCTCGCAGGCGAACCGCGCCCCGCTCATTGCGGGCGCTTCCAGCCCCGCAGTCATCGCCTCCGGCGCCAGCCCCAGCGCATAGCCGACGGCGAGCGCCGCCAGCGCATTCGAGACATTGTGGCGCCCCGGCAGCGGCAAACGGTAACTTTGCTTTTCCCCGCCGGGGAACGTCGCGGTGAATCGCGACTCCATGCCGTCCTGCACGATTTCCGTGCCGCGCACGTCCGCATCCCCGCTTTCGCCGAAGGTCACGACGGAAACGTCCGGCTTTGCCTTTTCGCGCATGGCCGCCACATAGGGATTGTCGGCGTTCAAAACCACCGTGCCGCCTGCGGGAATGGCCTCAACCATTTCCGCCTTCGCTTTCGCGATATTCTCAATGGAGCCAAGGAGTTCCATATGCGTCTCGCCGACGTTTGTGACGACGCCGACCGTCGGCGCCGCTATCGGCGCGAGAGCCTCGATCTGCCCAAGCCCGCGCATGCCGATCTCGACCACCGCCGCCCGGTGCTCATCCCGAAGGCCAAGCAATGTCTTCGGCAATCCGATTTCGTTGTTGAAATTTGCTTCGGTACGCAGCGTCGGGTAATTCGCGCCAAGCACCGACGCCGTCAAATCCTTCGTCGTCGTCTTGCCGTTGGAGCCGGTAATCGCAACGACAGGCAGAGAAAATTTATCACGCCACGCATGGGCAATCTGTTGGTAGGCTTTCAGCGTATCCGCTACGCGCAGCACGGCAATCGAAAGCCCATCCGTCTTTTCCGCCGGACAACCGTTGGAAACAATGACGCCCGCCGCGCCAGCTTCCTGCGCTTTTCGCAAAAAATCCTCGCCGTTGAACCGTTCGCCCTTCAGAGCGATGAACAGCGCGCCTTTCTCTATCGTGCGGGTATCCGTTGTCACGTCGGCAAAAATCGTCCCCGCTCCGCCCGTGACGGCGGCTCCCGTCGCCTGTACAATCTCATCCAGTGCAAAACGCGGCATCAGCTCAATCCTCCAAGCGCTTCCCTTGCCACTTCGCGGTCGTCGAAATGAATCTTCTCCGTACCGATGATCTGGTAATCCTCATGCCCCTTGCCCGCGATGATGACGGTGTCGCCCGCCTGGGCCAAGGAAATCGCCAGATAAATCGCCTCGCGGCGGTCCGTGACCTTCTCATGGGTTTTCTTGCCGATGGCCTCGGCGACGCCGGCCTCGACCTCCGCGAGAATCGCCTCCGGATCCTCGGTGCGCGGATTGTCCGAGGTCGTGATCACAATATCGGAAAGCTGCGCCGCAATGCGTCCCATGATCGGGCGCTTCGTGCGGTCGCGGTCGCCGCCGCAGCCGAAAACCGTGATGATACGGTTTTCCGTGATATCCCGGGCCGTGTGCAAAATGTTTTCCAGCCCGTCCGGCGTATGCGCGTAATCGACCACCACATTGAAAAGCTGCCCTGCGTCCACCGTCTCGAACCTTCCCGGCACGCCGCGGAACTCGGAAACCGCTTCCCCGATGACAGCATACGGCACCTTTTCCGCCGCCGCCGCACTGGTCGCCGACAGCACATTGTAAATATTGAACAGTCCGGCGATATGCGTCCTGACCGGTATCCGCCCGAAACCGCCCTGGATCGTGAAGGTCGAGCCCAACGTCCCCAGCTTGATGTCCACTGCGCGGATATCCGCCGACTCGTCGCCCAGCGCGTAGGTCATATGATTGCAGTTGGACCGGTCAAGAATGTACTGCGCTTTCTCATCGTCAAGATTCACCACCGCAGTCTTGTCCGGCTTGATGCCCGGCCCGCCGAGGGAATCGAACAGCTTTGCCTTCGCCTCGAGGTAATTCTCCATTGTCTTATGGTAGTCGAGATGATCCTGCGTAAAGTTCGTGAACACCGCCGTGTCGAACTCGCAGCCCGCCACGCGGTTCTGCGCCAGGGCGTGGGACGAGACCTCCATCACGACGTACTCGATCCCCTCCTCGACCATCCGCGCCAAAAGCCGCTGGAGGTCGACGATATTCGGCGTCGTGTTCTGGCTCGGCAGCCGTTCCTCCTCAATCAAGGTCTGGATCGTGCCGATCAGCCCCACCTTGTGGCCCGCGCGGCGCAAAATCGAGCGCAGCAAAAAGCTGGTCGTCGTCTTGCCGTTCGTCCCGGTGATTCCAATCAGGCGAACGCGCTGGGACGGAATGTCGAAGAAATACGGCACGATAATTTGAAGCGCCTCGTCGAGCTTCGGCACTTGCAGAATGGCAAGCCCGTCCTGCGGTTTCATTTCCCGCTCCGTTATGATTGCCGCGGCGCCCTTCGCCTTGACGTCGGGAATAAACTTGTGCCCGTCCACGTGCTCGCCCGCCACGCAGACGAACATCGCGCCCTTCGTCGCCTGCCGCGAATCCTGCACGATATCGGTGACAAAAAGATTGGCGTCGCCAATCACCTTCGCGCCCTCGACCAATGCCGCCAGCTTTCCAAGCTTCTTTCTCATGCCGCTTCCCTCCGAAATTCCTTCTATGATTTTCTTCATTATATACTGTGAAAAAGTATTATACGACGAATCTCAAATTTTTTACAGGGAACATATTTTCTACTATATAAAGAAAAAAGCGCTGACCAAGCAGCGCTTTTGTTTTCTCACCGATTTCCCTCGGCGAAATAAAATTCCTTCGGAACCACCATGCCGAGCTCGTTCGTCGCCAAATCCTTGATACGCTGCGGGGCTTTCAGCTCGGCGATTTTCAGCTCCAGGCCCTTGTTTTCCTGTTCGAGCTGAATCGCCTGCTGCCGGAGCTGCACCAGCTCATAGCCGCGCATCGCGCTCACCTCGCTCCGCACCAGCGTCACCGTCGCCGTCACCGCGAAAAGCACGAATAAAATGAGTGCCTTGAAACGAAGATCCGTATCCACATAAGCTCTTACTGCCTGCACGGGACGCCGCCGCCGGGACCGCCGGACGACGGGTTGCTGTTCCGGTTCTTCCACCCACACTTTGCGTACTGCCTGTGCCATTCTGCTTCCCCTTTCTGCCTTGCTGCGGAACTGATGCAAATAATAATCGGAAAATAAATATCGCACAGTTCCATGCCGGGGAAAGGAGCGTTTCCGTATCCACACGAATCAACGCTCTTCCGGCATTTTTTCCGCAAGGCGAAGCTTTGCGCTCTTCGCCCGCGGATTCCCCCTTACCTCATCTGCCCCGGGCTTCCCCGCCTTCCCCAAAAGGCGCAGCTCCCGCTTGTGACCGCAGGCGCATACCGGAAGTCCCGGCGGACAGATACAGCCGCGCGCCATTTCGTGCAGCGCGCTTTTTACAATACGATCCTCCAACGAATGAAACGTCAGGACCGCGATGCGGCCCCCCGGCCGCAGATGATGGACCGCCGCCCGGATTGACGCGTCCAGGATACCGAGCTCGTCATTCGCCTCGATACGGATTGCCTGGAACACGCGTTTCGCCGGATGCCCGTTTGAAGCCCTTCGGACTGCTTTCGGCACGGCCCGGCAAATGATGTCCACGAGCTGAGCCGTCGTCCTGACAGGAACTTCCTTCCTCGCTTCCACAATGAAGGCGGCAATGCGCTTTCCCCAGCGCTCTTCGCCATACTCGCGGAAAATACGGGCCAATTCGGCTTCGGAATACATATTCACGATTTCCTCCGCCGTGCGGCTTTGCCTTTCATCCATCCGCATGTCCAGCGGCGCGTCGTGCATATAGGAAAATCCCCGCTCCGCCGTGTCAATCTGGTGAGACGACACCCCAAGATCGAACAGCACCCCGTCCACGGCGGAGCTCCCCAACCGTTCCAAGATCGAGTCGAGATTCCTGAAATTGTCATGCACGATACTGACGCGGCAGGAAACGGCCCCTAACCGTTCCTCTGCCGCGGCAATCGCCGCCGCGTCCTGATCGATACCGATCAGCCAGCCTTCGGGGGAAAGCTCCGACGCAATGCGAAGCGCGTGCCCGGCGCCGCCGAGCGTGCAGTCCACATAAACGCCGTCTCTCGTCGTCAAAAGCCCTCCGACAGTCTCCTCCGGCATCACGCTGACATGGTGAAAACCGCCCATCATTTAGATCCCGTAAGCTGCCGCAAGGTTCGCCAGCTCCCCGGTCTCCGTCGTGTTGCAGTTTTCCCATTCAGACTTGCTCCATACCTCCACGCGGTTCAGCATTCCGGTGAGCACGACCTCTTTCTCCAACCCGGCGTAGCCCCGGAGATTGGCCGGCACGAGAAAACGTCCCTGCCGGTCACACTCCAACGGACGACCGGACGCGGAGAAATGACGCACGAGGCTGCGCGCGTTCGGGTCCGTGATCGGCAGCTTCCGAAGTTTCTGCTCCAGCTCCGCCCATTCGTTCTCACCATAGATGGAAAGGCATTGATCCAGTCCCTTCGTGATGAAAAAATGCTCGCCGAGCGCCGCACGCAAATCGGCCGGAAGGATCACGCGCCCCTTCGCGTCGATTGTATGCTCGTACGTGCCCGTCAGCATTCTCATTCACCACCTTACGGAAGTTCCGAAAACTCCCTTTTTCGGATTACAGCAACCACATTCTACCACTTTTCACCACTTTGTGCACTATTTTTTTCCTTTTCTCCCACAAAAAATCTATTTTTTAAGGAACACACGCTCTCTAATCGCCGAAAAACCGCTATTTTTACCAGAAGTCTAATCTAAATAGGACAAAAAGCCTTGCCGCTTTTTCAGTTTTTCGCATAAGAAAAGCCCCTTGGAATCTCAAAACAGGATTCCGAGGGACTAAAGATTTATTTTTTAATTTTTCTGTGCCGTTTATCCTTTTGCTTTCTTCCGCAAAATCTTCCAAAGCACTTTGTAGACAGTGTCCGGTTCCACGGGTTTCGTCAGATACTCGTCCATACCGGCGGCGCGGGCCCGCTGCACGTCTTCCTCGAAGGCGTTGGCTGTCATCGCGACAATCGGGATGTTCTTTGCGTCCGCATGGCCGTCCAACGCGCGGATAGCTTCCGTAGCGGCAAAGCCGTCCATGAACGGCATCCGGATATCCATCAGGATGACGTCGTAAGTTCCCGCGCCGCTTTCGCTGAATTTCGCCACCGCCTCCTGTCCGTCCGTCACCGGGTCGACAGCGAAGCCCTTGTCCTCCAAGATTGCCGTGGCGATCTCGCGATTGATCTCGTTGTCCTCAGCCAGAAGCGCGCGCATGCCCGTGAAGTCCGCGGTCTCCCCGCCATCTCCCCCGGCATCCTTGTCCAGCGAAACGATGGGCAGGGAGACCGAAACGAAGAACACCGTGCCGACCCCTTTTTCGCTTTCGACAGAAATCGTGCCTCCCATCAGGTCGATAATGTTCTTCGCGATCGCCAGGCCGAGGCCCGTGCCGCCATAGCGCGTCGTGTTGCCCGCGCTCTCCTGCTCGAAGGCGCCGAAAATGCGCGGCAGGAAATCGCGGTCGATGCCGACGCCCGTGTCCTTGATCGTGAACCGCAGCGTCGCCAAATCCTCGGCGATTCCCAGTGTCTCCGCAATAAACTCCACCGAACCGTCCCTCGGCGTAAATTTCACCGCGTTGGAAAGGATATTGACCAGCACCTGCTTCAGCTTCAGCGCATCGAAGACGCAAGCCGCAGGCAATCCCTCCTTTGTCGTGCGCGTATATCGGACGCCGCCCTCCACCGCTCGCGCGCAGATAATGACATCGATCCCTTCCAAAAACTCCTGGATATTGTGGGGCGTGTTGTCAAGCTGCATCTTGCCGCGCTCGATGCGCGAAATGTCGAGCACGTCGTTGATCAGTCCCAGCAGGAAATGGGCCGCCGAATCCATCTTTGACAGACTTTCCTCGATATATTTCGTATCGTTGGTGCGCCCCTTTGCCAGCGCGGTCAATCCGATAATCGCATTCATAGGCGTGCGTATTTCGTGGGACATACGGGACAGGAAGTCGCTTTTTGCCCGGCTTGCCGCCTCCGCGTCCGCAAGGGCCTTTTGCAGTACCTTGCGCTGCTGCTCGGCTTCGAGGTACATATCGGTGACGTCGCGCTGCAGGCTGATAATCATCGACTTCGTCGAGCCGAGATAGAATGTGCGCAGCTCTTTTCGGCGGCGCTCGCCGCCCACTTCGAGCCAACAGCTGAAGGTGACGACGGGCGTCTCCTTCAGTTCCTTGACAAGATTCTTGACCGTGTAGCGGCGAAGAAGCTCCTTCCGCTCCTCCGGATCGGGCAGAAGCAGCGCAGAATGCTGTGTGGCTTCCTCGAAGCCAAAATAAGTGCCCGTCCCTTCCAGCGGAAGCGTCTCTGCCGCAGGCCTGCGGGCAAAACGCGCCTGCCCGGTGGAAACGTCGAGACAGGTAATATAGTCGAGCACGCCCTCGACAACGTTCGTAAAGGCAATCTCATCCACCTTCGCCTCATGGATATCTCGCACATAGGCGAACAGCATTTTGTCGCCTGACTCCGGATTTTCCACCAGATTCACAAGGCAGCGGGCCCAGCGCAGCTCTCCGCTCGGGAATCGGCGCAAGTATTCGAGAGATTGCGTCGCGTCGCCTGAATCGAAGGCCTCCCGAAGCGACCGGGTATCGAAAAAGGCGAAGAATGCCTCACGGTCTTTTTCTTCCGGCATAAATTGGATTTCCTGCCCTACCGCCCACGCGAGATTTTTCCCGACGGCAAAGGAACCGAGCGCTTCGCCGTCGACGACGCATTCCTGTACTTCGTCCCGGGTCAGGTTCAGGGCAAGCGAGGACACCACATCTCCCTCGAGCACCTGCCGACGCAAAAGCTCCTCCTGATATCGTCTCTCGCGCTGGATCTGCTGAGAAACGTCCTTTTGGGTCAGCAGCGCACGGAAAGGCTTGCCGTCCCGACCGGGAACGAGCGTCATGACGACGTGCGTGCAGCGAAATTCGCCTCCCGGAGCGGAGCAAAAACGTACCAGCCCCGACGCCGAGGCCTCCCCTTCCGTCATGCGCCGGAAAAGCATGCGGTATTTCTCCACGTCCTCGGGATGGATGACGCCCTCTTCAATAACGCCTTCGGCGCCGTTGTCAAAATGGAATTCATTGTCGTGGAAAAACGCATCGAAATGATGGCTGCGAATATCATAAACGCCGACGGCGATGCCCGTCTGCCGGATGGTCGCCCGAAACCGCTGCTCGATTTCCTTGTACGCGTCCATATCCGCCGAGGTTCCGAGCACCT
>CAMVJN010000011.1 GCA_947167825.1 uncultured Selenomonadales bacterium
TCATAGTCAAGCTGCACGAATTCCATTGCCGAACGCACGCGGCGATTGATTTCATCCTCGGAAAGCTCCAGATTTTTAGGCCCGAAAGCAATATCCGCCGCCACCGTTTCCTCGAAAAGCTGCTGCTCCGGATACTGGAACACCATGCCGACCTTGCGGCGCGCAAGGCCGGCTTCTTTCTTTTTTCCCGCAAGGCTCACGCCATCGACCAGCACCTCCCCTTTCGTCGGATGCAAAAGTCCGTTCAAATGCTGGACCAGCGTCGATTTTCCCGAACCCGTATGCCCCGCAATGGCCGTCAGCGAACCATCGGCAATCTTCAGCGAAACATCCCGGAGGGCCGTGCGTTCAAATGGCGTCCCTGTCATATACGTATATGTTACGTTTTTTAACTCTATCGGCATAAAGCCACCGCCAAATCTTCATCCGTCACAATATTTTCCGGCAGGTCGATTCCGTGCTTTCGCAGTTTCCAAGCGACCTCCGCCGCCAGCGGCACGTCCAGCCCTCGTTTTCGCATCGCGTCCACGCGGCTGAAAATCTCCTCCGGGCTTCCGTCCTCAGCGACTTTTCCGTCCTCCATGACGATCACGCGCTGGGCCGCCGCCGCTTCCTCCATGAAATGCGTGATATAAACCACCGTGATGCCCGATTCACGATGAAGGCGACGCACTGTATCCAATACCTCCTTGCGTCCGACGGGATCGAGCATCGCCGTCGGCTCGTCCAGCACAAGGCATTTCGTCCGCATCGCCAGCGTCCCCGCAATCGCGACCCGCTGCTTCTGCCCGCCGGACAAAAGGTGCGGCGCGAAACCACGAAAATCCGTCATGCCCACCGCCGCCAACGCCTCGTCCACACGGCGGCGAATCTCCTCCGAGGGAACCCCAAGATTTTCCGGGCCGAAAGCTACGTCGTCCTCGACAATAGCCGCGATGATTTGATTGTCCGGGTTTTGGAACACCATGCCAACCGTCTGCCGAATATCCCAAAGCCGCGCCGCGTCCCGCGTGTCCATGCCCGCCACGCGGCACACGCCGGATGTCGGCAAAAGAATCGCGTTCAAATGCTTCGCCAGCGTCGACTTCCCCGAGCCATTCGTGCCAAGCACCGCGACAAATTCCCCTTCCCCGATGGAAAGATTCACATGGTCAAGCGCCATGTGCCTCTCCCCGCGCTCCGACGGATAGGAAAAGCAAAGGTCCTCTATTTCAATAAAAGCCAATTTCATCATCCCCCGGGCAGCTTCGTACCCCCGATAAAAATTTCCGCGTTGCATTTCCACAATGCGCCCTACATTATATATAAAAAAAAACGTCAACGCAATTAAAATCTTGCGTTGACGGTAAAGATATAATTTGTAACGATTACCTTTCCCTTGGACGAGAAATGAACATCGCGTCCCCAAAAGAAAAGAAACGGTATTTCTCTTTCACGGCTTCCCGATATGCCTCCAACGTAAACTCTCTGCCCGCAAACGCACTAATCAACATAATCAGCGTCGATTTCGGCAGATGGAAATTCGTGATGACGGCATCGACAATTTTGAACTCATAGCCGGGGTAGATAAAAATGCTTGTCTCCCCCGATTTCCCGTAAATCTCGTTCTTGGCGACCGCCGCCGATTCCAGCGTCCGTATCGAGGTCGTGCCGACGGCGATGACGCGTTTCCCGGCCGCTTTCGTCTCGCGGATCAGCTGCGCCGTATCCTCGCCGATGGAATAAAATTCGCTGTGCATGACATGATCTTCGATACGCTCCGTTTTGACGGGGCGAAAGGTTCCAAGCCCTACATGGAGAGTCAAGAAGCCAAGATGGACGCCAAAGTCCTGCAATCTTGCCATCTGTTCCGGCGTGAAATGCAGCCCTGCCGTGGGCGCGGCCGCCGAACCTGGATCACGGCTGTAAACCGTTTGGTACCGCTCGCGATTTTCCAGCTTTTCATGGATATACGGAGGAAGCGGCGTTTCCCCGAGGCGGTCGAGAATTTCCTCAAAAATCCCCTGATAATGGAATTTCACCAAGCGTCCGCCAAAATCGGTGTGTCCCGTCACCTCGCAGGAAAGCTCGTCGCCAAAGCGGACCGTCGTGCCGCGCAAAGCCTTTTTCCCCGGCTTCACCAATGCCTCCCAAACGTCGCCTTCCACACGGCGCAATAGCAGCACTTCAATCCGCGCGCCCGTCGGCTCTTTTTGCCCGATCAGCCGCGCCGGAATCACCCGCGTATCGTTGAAAATCAAAGTGTCACCCGGAGCCAAAAAATCTTGCAGCTCAAAAAAATGCCGATGCGCAATGGTTTTCCCCACCGGATCAATCACCATCAGCCGCGAAGCATTGCGTGGTTCCACGGGAATCTGGGCAATCAGCTCTTCCGGCAGTTCATAGTCAAAATCCGATAACAACATTCCTCTTTTATACCCCTTTAAAATAAGAAGGAATATTCCACGTCCTTATAGTAATGGCTCAAAATATCCCGATATTTCTTTTTTGCCGCCATCGCCTTTGCTCCCCACTGAGAAAAACCGATTCCATGCCCGCGCCCGGTACCTTGAAAAACAATTACAGTATTTGGACCCGAAATCTCAATCTTGCCCTTTTCGTTGAGTGTCGTTTTCTTCTCCGTTCCATAACGGATATCAGCCAACGTACTAGGCAGCCCGACAATCCAGCGAAGCTTCGGGCCGGGCACAACAACGCTTTGCGTCGTACCGATAAAACGAATCTGTTTCAGGCGTCCGGACGCGTAACGATCCGCCGCACCTTCCCCGATTTTCAGCGGCGTCAATTCAATTGCTTTCAAAGTTCCAACCCGAAAACCGGCAGCTGCCAAATCCGAAGCAAGTTCCTTTGCTGTCATGGATACCTGCCATTCCCGGTTTGGCGTAGCATTGTCCAGTGGATCTCGCACTGCTTTCAAATAGGGCAGCGCGATCCCCCCCGCTTCTTCACTGCCTGCGGTCATACCACCGGAAGACGCATGGAACGCCGCATAAATCGGCTTTCCTTGATACGTCATTATCTCCCCGCGCGTCGACGAAACCGCACGAAGCCCCTCGGGACTTTCCGATTCAATTCCGCCGTAGACTTGGCAATGCGTCGTCGCACAAACGTCATAGCCGTCCTCGTTGTGAAGTCCCAATGAATAGACAGCAAACGTCCTGGCGGCCACCGCTTGTGCTTTGAGCGCCTCCATCGGCCAACCGGGACTCATTTCCTCCGAAATGACGCCTCCGATATAATCGTCAAGCTTAACTTCATTGATGACGGTAATTGTCCCGTCTTTCGCTAATGTCAATACAATATTGCCATGATACTTCTTCCCGGCGACAGAAAGATAGCGCATCGTCCTGGAATCCGCAATCAAAAAGCGAACCGCCTTAGCGGAAATTGCCTTGCCATTGATGGCAAGCTTTTTTTCTTTGACTGTAATCGTCGTCAAAGTGTTGCCCGCAAACTTGTCGAGCCCTTGCCCCGTCAAAGCATCGCGAGCAACATAAGCGTCATCCGCAGTGAGAATGGCCGATGCCTGCCCTTCGCTTAATCCAACGCGGATCATCGGTTCTTCCTTCGGAACACGTCCGCGTTTTTCCGAGGCAGCTTCCGTTTTCGCTCCGCTCCTTGCAGTTGACGGCGTCTTGTCCGGCGCCATCGTCGGTTGAATATCTTTTGCCGCCGCAAAACATGCGCCAGCTAAAAGCGTCCACACAATAATTGTACAAAACGTCTGCCACCATACGGGTCTAAAATGTCGAAACAAAAGTATTCCCTCCGATGTTATTTTCCCGCAGCAGCCGCCTTTCGCGCCTTGTTTGCCTTCCTTGCGGCTTTCTGCATCACGCGGCTGTATCTTTCCTCCTCGCTGAACACGCAACCGCAATACCCCTGTCGATACAAGCCCATTTCTAGACTGATATCGATGCCTTCCTGCCAGCCGGAACGAAAATCCTCGTAATAAAATTCGACGCTGTAACTCTCCGCAAAATGCTGCGCAATCTCCCGCATGAGATCATGCTGCTGATAAATGCTGTAAAAAAGCGTCGAAGTAAACGCGGTGAATCCGTTCTCGGAAGCAAAACGAGCTGCCTCTCCCAGTCGCCATGTATAGCACATCCGGCAGCGATTCGCCTTGATTGTCTTATAGGATTCGACAAAAAGAAGCGCTTCTTCCTGCGTGCCCGCCGAGGGAACAACCGTTTCTTTCTCGGCCGCCAATGCACGCCGCAAAAAATCGCGCAAAAGAAATTGCTCGTCCGTCAATAATTTCATTTGCGTTTTTTCCGCAAACTCCTTCACTGTTTTCAACCGTCTGTCCCATTCCTGGTACGGATGGATATTCGGATTGAAAAAATAACCGACGGGTTCAATCCCTTCCGAACGTAATTTTTTTAATGGATAGCAAGAACACGGCCCGCAGCACATATGAAGCAGAAGATTCATGTGCCCTCTCCCCAAGAATAACCTCTGCGCAACTCCTATGCTCCCACGTTTGAATCACAGACTTGTACGAAAATAGAAGATGCAAATAAACAGTACCGTCAGGATAATCATAATCGTATCGGCGATGCTCGTCCGATAATTGTCAGGACTGTACCGTTTTTTCTCATGAAACGGCTTTGCATCGAGGAACTGCATCGGATTGTCCGTGACGACCATAATCTGCCGCACGCCTACGCCCCATGCGTGGCCAAGACTCCTGCAAAGACCGAAGCAAAGATATGCAATGCCCAACACGCAGGCTTTGAACGGCCGACGATAGAACCAATCGGTATCAAGAGAAATCGCCGTATGCGGCTCCATTCTCGGCAAAAACATCAGGAACGGAATCACAGCAACGAATCCCATGATAAGCTGATTGGAAAAATGCATAACAGTATACGGCACATAACCAACCGGCCCAAAGGGCAGGAACTGGTAGAGACTGAACTCAGGGAAGCAGCCGATAACCGTGCAGAGCACCGCCCCCATGACCATCGCAATTTTCATGTTGCTTTCAATCGCGCGCTGCTCCGGAGCCATACCTTTGTCCGGCGCCAGGAAAATGAAATACATCATCTTGAAGCAGATCGAGAGAAAAGTACCAACGCTGGCCAATTCCAAAAGCAAAGCGACTATGCCCATATGCGCTTCCTCCGCCGCTTCAATCGTCACCATCTTGCTGACGAACCCGTTGAAGAACGGAACGCCGGCAATGGAAAACGCGCCGACGACAAAGCAAATGAAGACAAGCGGATATCTCTTCGCCATACCGCCAAGCTGATTGATCTTTCGTATCCCGGTAGCGTATGTAATCGCATTGCAACACATAAAGAGCAATGATTTGAACAGGATATCGCAAACAGCATGAGACGTCGCGCCGTTCATGCTCATCGAAGTGCCTATGCCCGCGCCAGCAACCATATAGCCGACCTGACTGACAATATGATAGGAAAGCAGCTTGATCATGTCGTTTTCCATAACGGCGAAGGTGGCGCCATACAATGCCATCAGAACGCCGACGCCAATCAGAAGCTCCGCGCCGCCGAAGATACGAAGAAGCGAATAGACGGCGACTTTCGTCGTGTAGCTCGACATGAAGACGCTGCCCGTCAACGTCGCAGAAGAATAACCGTCAACCAGCCAGCCATGCATCGGCACTGCAGCCACGTTTATGCAGACGCCGGCAAGGATTGACCAGAACGCCGCGTCATACGGTCCCGCCATCAGATTGTGCACGAGAATATCGCCCTGCACAAGCTTCATGATGACGCCGAACAGTACGAGATTGCCGCTCAAGGTGTGAACCAAAAGATAGCGAATACCTGCGCCGCGGCTTGTCGGTCTCGGGTCGTTCCAAATCAGGAACGTCGAAGTGACCGCCTCCAACTCCCAGAAAAACAGGAATGTAATCCAATCGTGAGCCAGCACGACGCCGATGGACGAACCGACATAAGCCATCGAGCAGAGCGCTTCCAACGGACTTTTGTTATGGCAGCTATAAATGCCGCCGATCAGTCCGAATACGCAGAAAATCACCGCAAAAATCCAACTCAAGGAATCCACATAAAGATAATGAATCGTAAAATCCTCGAGGAATTTGAATTGCAAGTCTGTCCCCGGCGCGATTCGGAGCATCCCGAGCAACGCAAGCACCGGACAGCAGGCAAGAATCATCCTGCGTTCCTTCGGCGCGCAAAGCGCGGCAAGGAAGCCGACAAGAATGAAGATGATACCGGGATGGAAATTCTCAAACATCAGAATCATCGCATCCTTTCTCATAATAATCTTCGTCCCTCTGCAGCAATGGCGTCAAAACCAGCTTTGCAAGTATAATCAAAATCCAGCAACCAACAAATGCAAACACAACCATACCGCCAGGTTTTTGGAGAAAAAATTCCGGCTCTCTATAACCTCCCATCGCGAACGTCACAGCACAAACCACCAATGCAAGAGCCGCCGCCAGGAATATCACTTTGAACCGCTTCGCACGGTCACCGACAAGGTCAATCACTTCCAGCCACCTCCCCATCCGGCTGTAATTCCCGCAGACGCCATTTCACAAAGCTTATAGAAGTCCGGCGGGAAAAGTTCGGGATCGACACCTAGAATCAAGGCCAAAATCGCAGTAAAGCATATCGGGATCAACATGCAATAGCTGATGGAACCATATTTTCGAGGATCTTTGACCGGCTCCGGCTTGAAAAACGCCATTCGGACTACCGGCATCAAATATGCCATAGCAAGAATGGCTGAGGCCACCCACACCGCGACGAAAAGAGGCTTTCCGGCCTGCATGGCGCCCATCGCAAGATTCCACTTGCTGATGAAACCGACGATGAACGGCGTACCGGCAATGCCCAGCGACGCGATGGCAAAACAGCCCATCGTAATCGGCATTCGATGACCGATGCCGTCCATTTCGCTGATATCGTGCAGATGCGTCCTGACTATGATACAGCCTGCACACATGAAGAGAGTAATTTTCATAACCGCATGAGCCACGAGGTGCAGGTACGCCCCCTTAAACGCCAACGGCGTCAAAAGCGCACCTCCAAGCACGATATAGCTAAGCTGACCGATCGTCGAAAACGCGAGCCGCCGTTTCAGATTGTCCTGCCGAATCGCGATAAACGAACTGGCAAGAATCGTGATGGCCGCCGCCCAAGCAAGGAAATCCGCGATTCCAAGCTCCGCAAGGAGTTTCGGCCCGAACACGAAACCCAGCACGCGAAGCACCGCGAAAGCGCCAGTCTTGACGACTGCCACCGCATGCAGCAACGCGCTGACCGGCGTTGGCGCCACCATCGCGGCAGGAAGCCATCCATGCAGCGGCATGACCGCAGCTTTTACGCTGCCCGCCATAATCATCAGCACAAAAAGAAGCTGCAACACCCACGCAGGAGCCATGTCGATACGGAGAAATCCACCAGGCGTGAAGTCCATCGTTCCCGCGATGCAGTAAACGCCTACCGTCCCCGCAAGGAAAAGCTGGCCCGAAACAAGCGTATAGGCCAAGTATTTCCTCGAGGCGAGCAGCGCTTCCTCATCGCGCTCATGCAAGACCAGCGGATAGCTGGAAATCGTCAGGATTTCGTAAAATACGAAGAACGTCAGCAGATTCGACGCCATCGCGATGCCCATCGTCGCGCCGATGCAAAGCGCAAAAGCCGCAAAATAGCCGGTCTGCATCCCCTCATGGTTGTTCCGCATATAGCCGATGCTGTAAAAATTGATTGGTATCCACAGCATCGAAGCCAACGCCGCAAAAATCATACCCGCAGGGTCAACGCGCATCGTCAGCCCTATGTTGTCCGTAAGCTGGAACAGCGTGTACTCGTAAGTAACACCGTCCAAAACGCCGCCAACCATGCTGATGATAACGCCGAACATCGTGACGGAACCAATCGCGCTCCATGTTTCACGGATATTCGGATACTTATTGCTCACGGAAACAAGCAGCGCCGCCAAAAAGGCAATCCCGATTGCAAGGAAAGGACGTGCGTCTATAACTGTCATTTGATCAGCACCTCCGGCAATCCGATATTGATGATATTCGTCACCAGCGTGCTGCTGTAAATGCCGAGGAAGAGAATCGCAAGCCCGGTGACCGCGATGGGAACGAGCATACTGACGGGAAGCCCCAGCCCGGTTTCCGCTTCATGAATCTCCGGCAGCGACGCCTCGCGCTGGATGAACATCTGCTCAATGATACGGAAATAATACACGGCGTTCAAAAGCGAACTGATGACCAGTACTGCGATATAAATATTTTGTCCGCCTTCGTAAGCGCCAAGCATCAGGTACCATTTGCTGAAGAAGCCGCACGTCGGCGGAATGCCGACCATCGAGAGCACCGCCAGCACTACCGCAATGCTCGACACGGGCATTTTTCGGTTCAATCCGCCAAGGCGGTACAGATTTACCTCGCCGTACCGGTATGTAATACCGCCAACTACAAGGAACAGGCAGCATTTCATGAACGCGTGGTTGATCAAGTGGAGCACCGCACCGATGAATCCGTGGACGTTCCCAAGCGCCATGCCTACCGCGATATAACCGAGCTGAGCTACCGATGAATACGCCAGCATCCGACGGAAATCATACTGCGCCAGCGCCATGACCGAACCAATCAAGATGCCGCAGATTCCCATGATGCCCAGCACGTTCATCAGCGCTTCCATTACGGAATTATGGACGCCGAAAACATAAAAGAAATACCGGAGCATCGCATAAGCCGGCACCTTGCTCATGCAGCCGGAAATGAAGCCCGCCGCACCCGGATGTGAGAAAGTATATGAATCCGGCTGCCAGCCGTGGAGCGGGAACAGCGCCATTTTGATACCAAACGCGATCAGGAAGCAGGCCACCGCGAACGCGAACAGAGGCGTATGCACAAAAGGCTGGATCCGCTGCCCGATATCCGCCATATTCAGCGAACCGGTCATCGCATATATATAACCGATACCAATCAAATATAGCGAAGCGCCGATGGTACCGACGAGCAGATAGCGGAACGCCGCCACCATCGATTTCTTGCCGCCCAAGGCGATAAGACCATAGCCGGAAAGCGACATTATTTCAAGATAAACATACATATTGAATACGTCGCCCGTCACCGTCATGCCGCAAAGGCCGACCGTTAAAAGCCCGTACAGCGTATAATAGCCGCCGTAATGCAGCCAGTCCTCGTTCTGCAAAAACGGGCGGCTGTAAAAACTGACCACCAGCGAAATGAAGGTAATCATGCAAAGCACAGAAGTATTGAGCGGGTCAATCGCGAACTCGATGCCGATCGGCGGCGCCCAATTGCCCATCCAATAATGGATTGATTTTCCGCCCTCAGCGAGCACTTCACGAAGCGAAGCGACCGAGCTTGCGAAAGCCCCCAAGATGGAAAGCTGTACCACCCAAGCGCCAAGATGCTTGTTCAGACGCGAAAGAGCCAAACACAAAAGCGACGCCGACAGCGGAAGCAGTACTATGAATACAGGGCTGTGAGCTCCTAAATTCATTTGCTCGCCCTCCTCAGCACCTCAGGCTCTTCCAACGAGCCATAGAATTCCTTGATACGCATCAAAAGAGCTATTGCGACGCCCGTCGTGCCCATACTGACCACGATTGCCGTCAGCATCAGCGCGTGCGGCAGAGGATTGATATAACTGGCGGGGTCGACATTCCCCGGCACGAGAATCGGGATCATGCCGCCCTCTTTTTGCGCGAAGCACAAATAGAAGAAAATGACCGCGACCTGCATGACATTCATCGCCATAAGCTTTTTCAGGTAATGCTTCGCGAGCACCATGCCGTATACGCCCAAGAAAAAAAGAATCATGACCAAGGTGTAGATGCCTCGCCGCGCGAGAAACTCATTCAGCGCGTCCATCATCGTCACTCCTTTCGACAACGGCGTCCATGATGTTCAGAATTGTCATCATAACACAAATCGTAACGCCAATCTCAATCATCAGGATACCGAGTGCGTGCATTTCATGCGCCGGCTCCATATGTACCGGCATGAAGCTGTAGTCGAGAAACTTGCCGCCGCCGAACAGCGTCAGCCAACCTGCCAGCGTGTAAATGAACGTCCCGCAACCTGCCAATACCAAAGAATTTTTCATTTGGATATTAAAGATTGTCGCCCGTTCACCGAGTATCAGCCGTGCCAGCACAATGCCGAACCCCATCACTACGCCGGCCTGAAATCCGCCGCCAGGGGAGGTCTCGCCCAACACGAGGACATACACCGCATAGACCAATGTAAACGGAACAAGCACCCGAAACGCGATATTGAGCAAAATGCCGCCGAATGGATCTTTCATCATTCGTAATCATCTTCTTTCTCCGGCCTGCGCCCCATTGTCGATTTCGACAAAATCAGCGCCGCTGTTAATCCCGACAAGTACATGACCGTCGTCTCCCACATCGTATCAAAACCTCTGTAGTCGGCCAAGGTGCCCGTCACGATGTTCGGGGAGCCGGTGTCGATCTCGCTCTGCGAAATATAGACCGGCGTGATATGCTGGTTCGGCGCGCTGTTCGGGTCGCCGATCTCCGGCAGGAAAATTACGCTGCTGCAAAACAGGCCGGTCAAAAGAGCAAGGACCGTAATGACAAAACCGCGCATTTACTTACACCACCTATCCAGTTTTTTTAACGCAATCACATAGAAGATTGTCGAGACCGTTCCGACAACGACTTCCGTAAACGCCACGTCCGGAGAGCCCATCATCAAATACATCAGCACCGCGCAGAAGCTGAACGCGCTGTATGTCATGATTGCGCTCAAAAGGTCACGCTCATAAATGATGCAGATAGTTATCAGAATCAGGAATATCAGAAGAATCGCTTCAATGGTGTAAATTTGCATCCGCTTCGCCTCCCTCTATATTCGAGTCCGGCAACATATCGGCCGGCAACGTTTTTTTCGTCCAAACTGGATGCCCCGTCTTATACGCCGCTTTCGTAAGGATGTGCGAGCCAATCGGATTGCCGACAAAAATAAACATCAGGATAATCAACAGCTTCGCCGAGGTTATCGACACGCCGTTATACACGGCAAGGCCGAGAAACACCAAGAGCGTCCCCAGCGTCTCACTGTTGCCCGAAGCATGAACCCTGCTGTAAAAATCCGGCAAGCGGAGCATTCCCACCATCGAGCCGACCAGGAAAATAAGCCCCAGCCCCATCAACAAAGCCGCAATGATTTCCTGTAAGGGTACACAAGCAATCATAGCTTCTTACCTCCCAAATATTTCGCGAGAACCACCGAACCGAGGCACCCCATCATCGCATAGGCCATCGCAAGATCGACATACATCCCCGGCTGATTGTCGAGGAAGCCGAATAATACAATCAAAAGAATTGTATCCGCCGTAATCACACCAAGCCCGTTCATGCGGTCAAAAATCGTCGGCCCCTGGAATACCCGCTGGAGCATCAAACCGATTGTCGCCAGTAATACGCCCATCAGCACGAGAAATAATATCCGCACGTCAATCCTTCCCTTCCAATATTGTAAATTCGCACGGCTCGCCGTAAAGCCAGGCAACCTTCCTCTGCATATCGCCGCTTCTAAGTCCGTCCGCTGCGCCAACTGTCAGCGCATGAACCTCGTACACGCCGTCCTCGGTCACGTTCATCGTCACCGTGCCCGGCGTCAACGTAATCGAATTTGCCAACACAACCCTCGCCAGCGGATTGTCAGTCTGATAGCGGAAACGCACGACGCAGGGATCGATCTCGATTTCCGGCCGAACCGTCGCACGAATCACATCTATATTCGCCAGCACGAGCTGCCAAAACAACCATACGATATACATCACCATTTTTGCCGGATTGACACCAAACACAAAATACCGCTTCGTATCGTTCCCGTTTGGAACCAAAAGAAGCGGATAGCTGACCCATGTCGCAATGATAGCTGTCAAGACGCCATAGGTCAAAAACTTTGGCTGCGTATTCCCCGAAAGAAGCATCCAAAAAGCGAACAGCAAAACCGCCATCGACAATAAATGAACTGCCGGTGAACCGACAATTCTCTTGTCACGTATGCCCTCATAATTATCCACGCTGACACTTCCCTTTTTTAATTGTTTGTCCTTAATAACAATTTAATTATTCGACATACTATAAAAATATCCTTTTTTTTTAACAATTTTTTACAGCAAGTCTTTCCTTACAATTTCCGACACCGTTTCTATGTGGAACGACATCGGGAACATATCTACCGGCTGGATTTTTTTCGTGCAATATCCAAGATTGTCCAACAACGCCAAATCACGAGCCAATGTAGCCGGATTACAAGAGACGTAAATAATACGCGACGGACGCATCCGGGCAAAGGTTTCGAGCACCACGGGCGTAGACCCCGCACGCGGCGGATCGGTGACAATGACATCCGGGCGCACGCCGTTTCGATAGAGATGCGGCATGACTTTCGCCGTATCCCCTACGATAAATTCCGCGTTCCTGATATTGTTGGCGCGCGCGTTTTTCTTTGCGTCTGCTATCGCCGTCGATACCACTTCTATGCCATACGCCTTTCGCGCCTTCCGCGCGAGGAAAAGCGTGATAGTTCCCGTCCCGCAGTATGCGTCAATTACCGTTTCTCCTCCCTGCAGCCCCGCGAACTCCAGCGCTTTTCCATACAACACTTTCGCCTGCGCCGTATTGACCTGAAAAAACGATCTTGGTGAAATTTGAAAAGACAGCGGCCCGATGGCGTCGCGGATAGCCGGCTTTCCCCAAAGCAGGTTCGTTTCCCGTCCAAGGATTACATTGTTGTGGAAGGTTTGGATATTCTGATGCACGCTTGCCAGTTGCGGCACCCTTTCCCGCAAGAATTTCACAACTCTTTTCGCCTGGGGCAATTCCTTTTTTGCCGTCACGATCACTGCCATCGCATCGCCGTTTGCGCTGACGCGCCCCATAATATGACGTAAAACGCCTCTATGCCGGTCTTCGTCATAAACGGAGAGTCCAAAACGACGCACTGCTTCCCGCATAGCATTCATCAAGGCATTGTTCGTCGAATGCTGGATACAGCAGTTGTCAGTATCGACAATTGCATGGCTCCCCAACGAAAAACAGCCGATTGCGATTTCCCCATGCGATTTGCCCACGGGAAATTGCATCTTGTTGCGATATTCCCACGGCTCGCCGCCAATCGTCGGATAAACCTTGACTCCATCCAGCTTTCCGATATGACGAACAGCGTCTTCCACCTGCCGCTGTTTCTCCCGAAGCTGTGCCTCATAAGAAAGGTGCTGAAGCTGGCAACCGCCGCAAACATTATAAACAGGGCAACGCGGCTGCACCCGCTCGTGGCCGGCGTCGATAATTTCCATCAAATCCGCCGCCGCATAGTTTTTCTTGACAATTCTTATCCGTGCGCGAACGCGCTCTCCCGGCAACGCACCGGGAACAAAAACTGTAAACCCCTCCATATGCGCAACGCCTTCCGCATGACTGCCCAGCCGTTCAATCAAAAGCCCGCACACTTCACCAGAATTGACGGGGATTTGTTTTGCCATTTTCACCCTCCGCTTTCTCGTTACAGACATAAGCGGGGCCGTCGCATAGGACAACCCCGCATTGCTTATTCCCTGTTTTCCATAATAAATTCAACTTTTTCAAAAAGCTCCGACGGGTGCGAAAGCAAAACCTTAGCCCCGTTTTCCAAAAGCTCGTCTTTTTCCCGGAATCCCCAAAGCACTCCGATTGGAAATGTTCCGGAATTTATCGCCGTCTGCATATCGACGCCGGAATCACCGAGATAAACCGTTTCCTTCGGCTCAACGCCCATCGTTTCCATCACAAAACGCACATGCGCGGGATTGGGCTTTCGCGGAATGCCTGGCCTGTCGCCGTCGAAAGCATCAAACATCTCCGTCGGAAAATATTTCCGAATCAACTGTTCAGCCGCGGCAATATGCTTGTTCGTGCAAACCGCAAGACGAACGCCTCGCGCCCGCAGTTCGGAAAGCATTTCTAAAACCCCGTCATACGGTATCGTTTCCTCCGTCAGCCGACGGTGATAAATTGCCTTGTACCTTGATAAAGCCTCGTCAATCTGCTCCGGCGAAGCATTCGGCAGGATTCTTTCCATTAACTTGCGCGAACCGTTTCCGACAAAATAACGATACGCCTGCTGCGGATGCGGCAGCATACCGTAAAATTCCAAAAGTTCATTGCCGCTCGCTGCCAAATCGGCCAACGTATTGAGCAAAGTCCCGTCAAGGTCGAACACAGCCGCACGATACGCCATCATCTATCCTCTCACATCATTCCGCGCATCATCCGATGCGTCATCGTTTCCGCTTCCTGCTCCAAAGTCCTTGCTTCTTTCAATATCTCGTTCGCTTCCTGGATATCCGCAGCTTTTTTTGTCTCCAGCCATTCCGCATACCGAATCGCATACGAAATACGCATATCACAAATACGCAACCGCAAGCGATGCAAAGTCTGTGCCGCCGTCGGCGGATCTATCTTCTCCAACTCAGAGCGGCGAAGCTGCCAATCCGGCAAAATCTCTTCCGCCATCACCGTCCGCATTTGGCGACGCACGTTCATATCGCCCATGCTACCGCTATGCAGGATATCCACCAGCTTCTTGTCAGCCGCGTTAATTTTTTCCTCATGCCCCCGAAGAATATCTTCCGTTGTCTTCAGATATGCTCGGAACTGTTCCTTGCGCGCCTTCATCACAAACGCGATGAAATCGCGAAAATTGGCGATTTCATCTGCACGCCAAATACCGTCCTGCCCTTTGGCAAAGCGAACCTTCAAAACGAACTCGTCTGCCGCCTCCTTTTGGTACAGGCGAAGTCCCAGCGTCGCCTTGCCTTCCTCAGCGTTCTTTTCCAAGCCTTCGACACCGCGCGGCTCCGCTTGATACAGCCCCGCCTTGTCGAGAATCAACTGCGCGTCAGGGCTGGGACCGCCCCATTCGCCAGTCCGCACATATTCGCGTATCGCGTCCTCAGCACTCTTGGAAACAGACGCCTTGAAAATCTGCGCGAAATTCGAGACCGCACTGCGCGCTTCCTCTGTCATCGCGCGATCCGAATCCATCACGCCCTCGAGGAACTCGTCTCCGACTTTTTCCGAAATCTTCCGCACGTCAACGTAACGCTCAAACTTTACCACATCGTGGGAAGTTGAAGCCTCCTCGATCATGCGGACAGCGTATTCTGGAGTCTTCGTGTAATACCCGTAATACCAAAGCACACTGCCACCTATTACGGCAATCAACGCCAACAGAACAGCCAAAATCGCTTTCCATTTTCCAGACAAGCTCATCAGCTCCACCCTTCTTTCTAATTTTAAAGCGTGCGGAACGCATCCTCGTTCGCCATCAGTTCCTGCAATACGCCTTGGTATTCCTTCCATTTTTGCAGCGCCACTTTGCGCCGCTTTTCAATGCGCGCGATATCCGCTGCCTTCTCCTCCGAGGAAATCATCGTCGCTTTTTCCAGCAGTTTCTGCTTGTCGTCCATTGCACGGACAATATAGCCATACTGCTGCTTTTTCAGCTTCGCCTGCCAGAAAATCATATCGTAATTTTCCATTTCCTGCGCGTTGAACCGCCGCAGCACCTCCTGCACTTGCGACTCCAACGCCAACAAGCGGTTATTCAGTTCAGCCTCGATGACCGAAATCTCTCGTCCGACCTTTGCCCGCTCCTGCTTCGCTTTCGCGTCGCCGCCTTGCCCTCTTTTCTGATCCTCCACCGACAGACGATCCGTCTTCAAAGGGTCAAAATCCTCGGTAATCGTTGAATGATCAACCACCAGCACAACATCGCCGGGCTTCGGCTCCGGCTCAGGCGGGCCTGGGTTCTCTAGCGGCACAGTCGGCTCTTCGATGACGTTGTCCGCTTTTTCCTCTTCCTCGCCGCCTGTCATCGTAAGATAAGCGCCGCCGCCCATAACCCCCACCAACAGAATCGCCGCCGCGATCAATCCCACACGGATCAGCGTATCTTTCACGATGATGCTGAGAACGATACAGGCTACAAACAATACGAGAAAAACAAAAATCCCCGTAAAAACAAGCATCAACGGTATTCCTTCCGGAACCGCCATACTCCGCACCCCCAACAGGAATTCGTTTCAAAGTTCACTTTCCGTTTATTTTCGACACAGAAAAACTATTCAAATATTACGTTCTTTTTATTATACAACGATACTTCTCTTTCGACCAGTTTTTTGTTACACTATTTTTCATAATCTGCAAGCGAAAAGTCAAAAGCAACAAGGAGAACTCCATGAAAGTCATCGGAATCATAGCAGAATACAATCCTTTTCATAACGGTCATCGCCTGCAAATACAAGAAATTCGGCGGCGTTTTCCCGACGCGGGGATTGCCGTCGCCATGAGCGGCAGCTTCACACAACGTGGAGATGTCTCCATTCTTGACAAATGGCAGCGCGCAGAAGCCGCCGTACGGCATGGCGCATCGCTCGTACTGGAACTTCCCGCAGTCTTTGCCACACGAAGCGCGCAATATTTTGCCGAAGGCGACGTTCGTCTTCTGGACCGCCTCGGCATCGTAGATTCCCTAGCCTTTGGCTCAGAATGCGTGGACCTCGAACTGCTTTCGCATTTTGCCAATGAAATTGATACGAATCAACAATCCGGCACCCTAAAAAACGGATTGCAAAAAGGAGGCTCCTATGCCGCTGCCATTGCAAACGCCGCCGGCCCCAACGCCGTTATCCGGCAACCGAATGTAATTCTCGCCGTCGAGTATCTGCGTGCCATCCGACGATTTCACGCCAACTTTTCACCATTGCCTCTGCCGCGTTTTTCAGCGGGACATCATGATACAGAAATTCCTTCCGAAAAAGGTCATTCCATCGCCAGCGCTTCAGCCATCCGTTCAGGTCTCGCCAACGGAAATGAATACAACGCGCTGCACGCCGTTCCCGAAGACGTCGCAGTCGAACTTTCTGCCGCACGCGAACACGGATATGCCGACACAGGGAATTTGTTTCGCCCGTTTCTGGCCAAGCTGCTGACCGCTTCGGCGAAAAATTTGCGCACGATACTTGGCGTCAATGAAGGAATCGAGTACCGAATTCGCCGCGCGGCGCTTTCCTCACATTCTTGGGAAGAAATCATCGAAGCTGTCCATTCCAAGAGGTATCCCCGTACCCGTGTCTGCCGCCTTTTGCTGCATATCCTTCTTGGATTGCAAAAGAAAACCGCCAACAGCTTCGACGTTGCAGGACCGCTTTACGCACGCGTTCTCGCCTTCGATGACACGGGACGGCGAATGCTCCGGGCGGTCAGAAACCACGCGAAAATCCCTGTCATTACGAAACTTTCCCGTTTCCTCCCCGCCCGTGCATTGGACTCGGGGCATCTATCCACTGCACAGGAAATGCTCGCTTTCGACTTGCGCGCTACCGCCCTTGCTTCCCTGACCTCAACCCCCGTCGGCTATCCTCCTGCAAATGCAGACTTTTTAATCTCCCCCATATACCTGCAAAAATAAAACGATGCGGCATCCTTTCGGAAACGTCGCATCGTTTCTTTGTTCAGCTTTTTTCCTTCGCCATCAGCTCGTCATAGCTCAAAGCGCGCGTATGCTTTGTATGGCTCCATTCATGCTCGTTTCGATGAAGGAACCCGATAAACACAATGGGAATCCATGAGTAGATGAACACCGGATACAGCAGAAGATAGAGCCAAGCCTTCCATTTCACATGAATCTTCATCAAAATGATGACCGGCAGAACATACTGCCCGAACATGATGAACGTCATCAGCTCCGAAGGCATGAAACGGTAAATACTGGTGTAGAACGGCGGAAATTGGAACACCGCCTGCACATAGCTCAAAATGACAAAAAAAGTCGAGATCAGCAAAAAATGCGGCTGGATCAAATGCAGGCAGCCGTCGAGAATGCGGATATCTCGCTGCTCGATTCCTGCCTTCAACATTTTCGGGATGAAGCGGTGCGCCACATCGAACTGCCCCTGTGCCCAACGCTTTCTTTGGTTCCATGACTGCATGAAGGTCAGCGGCTTCTCGTCGTACACGATGGCATCGTGCGCCCACGTCGTTTTGATGCCTTCGACCAGCGACTTCATCGTGAACTCCATGTCCTCGGTCAGGCACGTCGCACCCCATCCATGACGCTTCAACACATCGGTTGTAATGCACATGCCCGTGCCGCCGAGTACCGACGAAAGCCCAATATTCGTCTTCGCCAAATGCCACACATGGTCGATTACCCAAAATGCAATCGCAAACGTCCCCGACACCCATGTGTCATAGGGATTTTTCGCGTCAAGATAGCCCTGTATGACCTTGTCACCCTTCAACAGGCGGTTGTTCATTTCCAGCAGGAAACGCGGATGGACGAGATTATCCGCGTCAAATACCACGATTGCATCATATTGGCGATCCATCTTAAAGAGCTTTTCAAACATCCACTCCAGCGCGAAACCTTTGCCCTTGCCTGTCTCACTGAAACGCTCGCAGACGATGGCGCCCGATTGCCTCGCAATCTCTGCCGTATCGTCAGAGCAGTTGTCCGCGATGACAAAAATATCGTAGAGCTCCTTCGGATATTCCAACGCATGAAGATTGTCGAGAAGCTGCCCGATTACAGCCCTTTCATTATGGGCCGCGACTATAACAGCAAAACTCTTTTCGGGGACGAGAATCTTGTCCTCCTTGCGCCGCCACATGCCGCAAAAACCTATAATAAAATAATAGATAGTAAACAAAAAGATAAAGACCTGCATCGGAATCATGATGAGGTCAAACCAATGTTCCATGAAATAAACCTCGCAAGCGCTCTATTTTTCCACCGTCTTGGAAATGAGCGTATTGATAATGCCAAAAGCCGCATACGTGGCAAAAATTGCAAACAACACGGCAAAAAGGACGGCCTCGCGTCCGGCGTAAAGGATAGCTGCAAAAATAATAACGAAAGCAATCTTGGAAGCCAAATAAATTTTCTCGCCTTTCCCCTTGAAATCAGGGTAATGCACCGTGCTCACCATCAGGAACGCGACGATAATCATCACAATAGGGTACAACCAGCCGAGAGAATGGGGGTCGAAACCGATTGCCTGCATCAGGAGCGTCGACGTTGCGACAAAGCAGCCGCCCGCCGGAATCGCCAACCCCATAAAATACCCGTGCACGATATTGACGTTTACATTGAAACGCGCAAGCCGCCACGCCCCGCAAAGTGCAAAGCAAATCGACACCGCCAGCCCGAACCATGAAAAACTGTTCATGCAGAAAACATAAGCCAAAATCCCCGGAGCCACACCAAAAGAGACAAGGTCGCAAAGCGAATCCATTTCCTTCCCGATTTCGCTGCTTGCGTTGAAAAACCGCGCAGCGCGTCCGTCCAAGCCGTCCGCGACCAGCGCTATCAAGATGAACAGCGACCCAAAAAAGAAATCGCCACGCATCGTCGAAAAAATCGAGCACATCCCGAACACGAGATTCGACGAAGTGAGCATATTCGGTATCAAAGACCTATACGTCATTCGACTTTACCCTCCCGATAATGGTTTCGCCGCCTTTTACCTTGTCCCCTTTTTTCACAAGGACTTCCACAGATTTCGGCATGACGACCTCCGTGCATGAGCCGAAACGAATCAGCCCGTACCGCTCGCCTTTTTCCAACACATCGTCCAACGTCACCCAAGACACAATCCTTCGCGCCAAGATACCGGCAATCTGCGTAACTGTAATCCTGAGCCTGTCGTTTTCAATGCCAATCATGTGACGCTCGTTCTCGAAACCCACCGAATCCTTATAGGCCGGCTTGAATCGCCCGCAAATATATTGTTGGCACTTAATCTCGCCCTGCATCGGACTGCGGTTGATATGCACATCAAAAATTGAAAGGAAAATCACGACCTTGTTGCAAGGCTCCTTGACGAAATCGTCGTCATCCAGCGAAACGACCTCCATGACCTTGCCGTCCGCAGGAGATACAAGAAGCGAACTGTCCTCCGGAATGGCACGTTCAGGATTGCGGAAAAAATACGCAAAATATAATGCCAAAACGATAAACGGGACAGCCGCATATGGATGAACGACCATCCCGGACAAAACGGCAGCCGCCAACGCCGCAAAAATGTATGTATATCCGTCCCGCAAAATCATCGTCGCCACCTCGCTTTCATTCCGATTGCACAGCAAAATAGCGCAAACGCGCTTATTAACAATTTATTATATCCTGCGCCGCGTCCTTTGTCCACTACTTTTTCAGTGCTTCCTTGAGGCATGGACGCGGAAAACAAATTTCGGCAGTGCGAGCAAACGTCCTGCCCGTTTCGGCTGCAAAATGCCGCGGAACAGCCATTCCAACTTCGCCTTCTGCATCCAAACCGGTGCGCGCTTCGCCGTTCCTGCCATCACATCCAGTGTGCCGCCGACGCCGATGGACACGGGTACCCCCAATTCTTCCTTATATTTTTTCAGCCATTTTTCCTGCTTTGGCACTCCCAGCGCCGCCAACAAAAGATCAGGCTGCGCTTCGCGTATCTCGCGGATAATCGTCGGCTCCTCCGCCTCGCTGAAATATCCGTTTCGGACGCCGACGACCTGAATCCCCGGATACAGGGCTTCCGCTTTCTGCTTTGCCTTTTTCGCTACCCCGGGGGCGGAGCCGAAAAAGAAAACACGGCGATTCTTTTCCGGTGCACGCTTCAAAAGAGCCTGCGCCAGATCATACCCCGCCACGCGCTCCGGCATCGCGTGACCAAGGTGATGCGCAGCCCATACCGTTCCCGCTCCATCCGGCACCACAAGGTCGGCGGCACGCAAAATTTCAAGCAGCTCCGCGTCATGCGTTGCGTTCATAATCATTTCCGCATTCGCCGTCGCAATCAGTGCGCAGTGACGCTCATCCATCCATCGCTCCGCCTGTTCCACCGCTTCCTGCATGGTAAGGGAAGCCACCGGCACACCAAGGATCTCCACAATCGGAAAAGACACAGGTCAATCTCCTCTCTGTCCTTCTTTTCATTTTTTATTATAGCATACCTCATTATAGAAGAAAACCGCGAAAATCCGGCGATTAAGGATTGACGAAGCCAGTTCATTAGGAGTAATATACGAATGGAAATATAACAATCAATTATGAAAGGACGGTGAGGAAAATGGACGGCGATCATCCTGTGCCATGTCGATTATCCATTAATAATCCATGCGGGAACACGCCCGCCCATTCTTCTCATCTGATTGTGAAAGCATGGGCGCTCTCTTCCTGCGCGAAAGGAACATCTGCCTATGCTCACAATTTACAAGTCCCATGAGTCAGGGCCGCTGACCGAGCTTTCGCTGAAAACCCTTGAAAAAGGTGCGTGGATCAATATCATCGATCCGACGCCATATGAACTGAAAGTCGTCGGCGAGCGCACCCAAGTCGAACCGGACTTTCTTCGCTCGGCACTTGACGACGAAGAACGCTCGCACACCGACGTCGAGGATAACGCAATCCTGATTTTGACGAACGTGCCGGTCATGCGCGGACAGGGCAGCTACGATACCTTACCGCTTTCAATTATACTGACGCCGGAATACATCATCACAGTCAGCCTCGAAGAAACGCCTGTGCTTGCCGAGTTCAACGAAAACACGGCGAAATTGTTCCGTACGTTCAAAAAAACGCGTTTCCTGTTCCAGATTCTTTACAAATCCGCGACCTTCTATCTGCGGTATCTGCGCCAGATCAGCAAGCTCTCAGATGAAATCGAGCTGACGCTGCGTGACGCCATGCGGAACGAAGATATTCTACGGCTCCTGGAGCTGCAAAAGGGCCTGACCTATTTCAACGCAGCGCTTCGCTCAGACGGCGCGGTGCTTGACAAGCTGCTCCGCCTGCGTTCCAATCATTCCCTCGACCCGATGTTCCGGATGTACGAGGAAGACGAGGATCTTTTGGAGGATGTCATTATCGAGAACAAACAGGCGCGAGAAATGGTCGAAATGTACAGCCAGATTCTTTCCCGCCTTGCGGACACATTTTCTTCCATTATTTCCAACGACCAGAACCGCGTAATGAAATTCCTCGCGGCTATGACGATTATCCTCGCGATTCCGACACTGATATCAAGCTTTTTCGGCATGAACGTCCCTGTCCCTCTCGCAGAACAGGGAACGGCATTTGCGTTTCTCGCGGTGCTGTCCGGCGGTATCGCCGCGGCTTCCGCTTATTTCCTTTGGCGTAAAAATATGCTTTGATAATCGAGGAGAGTTTTCATGAGCGTCATGCAAACCTCGCAGCTGAAATCCGGACTCGTCTTCGGCGACAGCGCAACAGAGGAATATGTCTACATGCCCGCCAGCGAGTTTGGCGTCGAGAATCCTGTCTGCATTTATGAAACAAAATCCCGCCGCGATGACGTGACGCTCGACGAAGCGCTCCGCCTGATCCGTGTCCGAAGCCTTCGCCCGACGAAACACCCGCGCCTCGGAGAAAGCTCCTGCTGACTTGACAATAATAAGGCTGCTTCAAAAAGTCTTGCAAGATTTATGAAGCAGCCTTATTTTGTTATTTCGGGCCCCGCTTGCCATGTTGTCTTTTCCCTGCGTTTACGATACAATGAATCAAAACACAGTCGTATTATTTGGCGAATGGAGGCTTTCATTGTGCAAAGACCGGATGGGCGAAGGGCAACAGATCTTCGTCCAGTACGCATAATCAAATATTTCCAGCAAGGACCGCAGGGCTCTGTGCTGATTGAAATGGGAAAAACGAAAGTGCTCTGCGCGGCGACGGTGGAGAATCACGTGCCGCCTTTTTTGCGAGGGACGGGAATGGGCTGGCTGCACGCGGAATATTCGCTGCTCCCCAGCGCAACTTCCACGCGAACGCCGCGGGAAGCCACCCGAGGCAAGCAAAGCGGGCGCACGCAGGAAATCCAGCGGCTGATTGGGCGATCTCTGCGCGCGGTGACGGACACCGCCGCCCTCGGCGAAAGAACCGTGATTCTCGATTGCGACGTCATCCAAGCGGACG
>CAMVJN010000012.1 GCA_947167825.1 uncultured Selenomonadales bacterium
CCACACCTAGCATCCATCGTTTACGGCCAGGACTACCGGGGTATCTAATCCCGTTCGCTCCCCTGGCTTTCGGGCCTCAGCGTCAGCCGCGGTCCAGGAAGCCGCCTTCGCCACTGGTGTTCTTCCTGATATCTACGCATTTCACCGCTACACCAGGAATTCCGCTTCCCTCTCCCGCGCTCAAGAGACACGGTTTCCTTCCCATCACGGGGCTGAGCCCCGAACTTTCAGGAAGGACCTGCGTCCCCGCCTGCGCCCCCTTTACGCCCAATGATTCCGGACAACGCTTGCCGCCTACGTATTACCGCGGCTGCTGGCACGTAGTTAGCCGCGGCTTCCTCGCCGGGTACCGTCCCTGTCCAGGTCCCCCTGGACCACTCTTCCCCGGCAACAGAGCTTTACGGCCCGAAGGCCTTCTTCACTCACGCGGCGTTGCTCCGTCAGGCTTTCGCCCATTGCGGAAGATTCCCCACTGCTGCCTCCCGTAGGAGTCTGGGCCGTGTCTCAGTCCCAATGTGGCCGTTCACCCTCTCAGGCCGGCTACCGATCGTCGCCTTGGTGGGCCTCTACCCCCCCAACTAGCTAATCGGACGCGGGCCCATCGGAAAGCGGATTGAATCCTTTAATATACAAGGCATGCGCCTTATATACAACATTCGGTATTAGCACCCCTTTCGGGATGTTGTCCCCATCTTTCCGGCAGGTTGCCCACGCGTTACTCACCCGTTTGCCACTAGCAAATTTTCCAACACCGAATCTCCGAGGTGTTAGCACTTTTATAAAGTGTGGTGACAGCTTCGCCGTCACGACGCTGGATGTTGCCCGCATCTCAGCTACTCGGTGTTGAAAAATTTGCCCGTTCGACTTGCATGTGTTAAGCACGCCGCCAGCGTTCGTCCTGAGCCAGGATCAAACTCTCCATGAAATCTATGACTCCATAGAACCGTTTGTCGGCTCCGAAATCGTCTTTGTAAAAGAATTGTTAGGTTCATGTGTCTTACACAAACCGCACATCTGGCTTGAATCTAGATGATTCATTTCTGCATTGTTCAGTTTTCAGGGTGCGCCCCCGACCGACGTCCCCGTCAGTCAGCTTATTTATATTACCTCATCAATTTCCCCTTGTCAACTCTTTTTTTCACTTTTTTACAAAAGCCTCACAATCCCTGCGAAATCAAGCCTTTTCCGAGATGTGAAGTGCTGTTGATCAGCTCCACCGTCACAAATCCGTCGTCCAGCCGCAGGATATTGACCGCAGTGTTGTCCTGCCGGAGCGACCACAGATAATGCAGCGGAATGTGCATCAGCCCCGCCAAGATTGTCTTGTTGATTGCGCCATGCGCGAAAATGCCTATGGTCTGATCCACATGCTCTTTATATAGTTCATTGATTTTAGCCAATGCGCGCTTTTGCAAGCCCTGAAAGTTCTCCCCATGCGGAATTTGCAATTCGTCCGGCGCCGTAAACAATTTATGCGCTTCATTAGGCCACCGCAACGAAATTTCCTGATATGTCAGTCCTTCCCAATCGCCGAAGGACAACTCTCGAAAGGATTTTTCCGGACGAACAGAAACGCCTAGCTTTTTGCCGACACATTCCGCCGTTTCCTTTGCTCGATCCAAATCGCTGGCGTAAATCGCATCCAACTTCGCCGGAAAATTTTCCGCCAAGCATTTTGCCTGTTGTCGTCCCATATCTGACAGCGCGACATTCGACTGTCCCTGATACTTCCCGACAGCGTTCCATTCCGTCTGCCCGTGACGCACGAGAACCAATCGCATCATTTCCGCTCACCGCCTATCCGTCGGAAAACTTTCAGCAATCTTTCGTTGTCCTCTCGCTTTCTGACCGCCACACGCACAAAGGTATCATCCAATCCCGGATAATTCGAGCAATCGCGGAGCAGAACTCCTTCATCGCGCATACGCGCACAAAACGCGGACGCGTTCCCCCATGAAGACGTTAATCGCAGCAAGATAAAATTAACTGTCGGCGGATACGGTTTCAATCCGTCAAACTTCTTCAATGAGCTAACCAAAAATTCCCTCTCGCCTTCCAGCCACGATAGCGTTCGTTCCTGATACTCGTCATCGGAAAGTGCCGCAACCCCCGCCGCTTGAGCCAAAAGGTTCGTATTCCACGGATCCTTTGCCGCATCCATTCGCTTCGCAAGCGTTTTGGGCGCGACGGCGAAACCGAGACGCAAGCCGGGAATTGCAAAAAACTTTGTCAAAGATTGCACCACAACCAAGCCTTCATAATCGGATGCAAAATATCGCACCGTATAGTCAGAGGCGTCGGCGCAAAAATCCATAAACGATTCATCGATAATCGTCAAAACATTTTTTTTACGCGCTTTCTCAAAAACAGCTTCCAACGCTTTTCGTTCCACGCGCTGTCCCGTCGGGTTGTTCGGACTTCCCAAAATCAGACAGTCGCCAGCCTCCATTGAAGCGCAAACCGCCTGTTCGTCCAACCGAAAAACTTCCTCCTCGCGCAGCGGAATATACACAATTTCCGAGCCTGCCGAGATTGCAGCGCGCTCGTATTCGCTGAATGACGGAACAGGCAGCAGCAAGCGCCTTGGTCTGACCGTATGAAACAACACATAAAAAAGCTCCGCCCCGCCGTTGCCCAAGACGATATTATCCTGCGGGACACCATAATGTTCCGCAATCGCCTGTTTCAACGCACGTGCGGAAGGATCGGGGTAATGGACGAGGCGCGGAATTCCAGCCTCGATCGCCTGCCGCACCGCCGCAGATAGTCCCAGCGGATTGATATTCGCGCTGAAATCCAGCCACTCCCCGCCGTTGGGAGCGGCGTCATAAATATTCCCCCCGTGTGCAAAACGTCGATTCATACCTTCACTCATTTCATTATTATAATATCAAAGCACCCGCTAAAAACGCCAGCAGCACCAATCCCTCGTTCAGCGTCGTGATTGCGCCGTACACGTCTCCGGTAAGCCCGCCGAGCCGCTTCTGCACATAATTCGCGAAAAACATCGTAAATACCGTGGAAACCACAAGACTGATCCACGCCAGTTGCCCCAACGGAACAACCAACACCAGCGTGCAGACCGCTGCGAACGTCAATGCGCCGCGCCCAGCGTATTGGGCAAAGGCCTTGCCGAGGCCGTCGGGGCGCGCATAGGGAAAAAGCGTGATGCCCGCGACCATCATCATGCGCGCAATCACTGGCATGCCGAAAAGTGCCGGGACTGCGACATCTTTCGGCATATCAAGCAAAATCGCAAACTCCAGAAGCATCAGTACGACGAAGCAAAAAACCGCGTTCGATCCGGTGCAGCTGTCCTTCATGATTTCCAGCATACGCTCGCGGGAACGCCCCGAAAAAACGCCGTCCATCGTGTCCATGAAGCCGTCGCAATGAAGCCCGCCTGTCATCAGCGGCGGCAAAATCAGCAGGATCGCCGCCGTCAAATGAATCGGCAATACAATTCCCCGCGTCGGAAGAAATGAATAAAAGGCGTAAGCGAAGGCAGCGTAAATCGCACCGAGCACCGCCCCAATCAGCGGAAAGAATTTCACGCTGCGCCCGAAATCCTCCGCCGTCCAGTTATCCTGCCGAACAATCGAAATCCGCGTCAGGAACTGCAAGCCGATAAAAAAAGCCCTCATAACACAAGTCCTCCCGGCAAATATCCGCCGAGCAGCCACGCCGTCACCGACGCCAATACAAGAAACATCAACGTCACCGCATACATCATACGAATCGCCAGCGAAATATGCTTCGCTTCCAATTCGTGCAACGGTTCTCCCATATAAGTTCGGAAGGACGGTTTTCCGAAATAATAATTGAGCCCTCCGAGGCGAACGCCAAGCGCGCCCGCCACCGTCGATTCCGTCCAGCCGCCGTTGGGGCTCGGATGTTTTACGGCGTCGCGCCGGAGAATGCGCCACGCGCCGCGCCAATCCAATCCCAGCAAAAAAGCCGCCGCCACAAACATAAATCCCGTCAACCGAGCGGGAATAAAATTCCAAACATCGTCGGCCCGCGCCGCCGCCCGACCGAAAAACAGATACTTATCATTTTTGTAGCCGACCATCGAATCCATCGTGTTCGCCGCTCGATAGGCTACCGCCAGCGGCAGGCCGCCGACAAAAAAATAAAACAGCGGCGAAATGACGCCGTCGACCGTATTTTCCGAAATCGTTTCCACCGTCGCCCGCGTCGCCTCGCCCTCCGTCAGCTTGTCCGTGTCGCGCCCCACGATCCAACCGACCTTGAATCGTGCCATTTCAAGATTCCCGTCCAGCAAATAATCGCGGATTTCCCGGCCCGCTTCCGCGAGATTCCGGGGCGAAATCATGAAGCTCAAAAAAACCGCCTGAACCGCTATGGAAACATATACGTTTTCCAAGAGCGCCGCAAGCCGTACTATACCTTCCGCAACGCCGTACGAGACCGAAAGAACGCATACCATCAGCACAAAGCCGTTAAAAAGCTTTTTCCTGTCGGAGTCCTGCTCATGATACAGCAATCCCTCAAAAAAGGAAATAAGTCTTCCTATTAAAACAACAGGATGCAAAGAAGAACGCGGATCGCCGATCAGGCAGTCGATGAGAAACGCAAAGATTGCCGTTATCATTTCGATTCCATGCCCATAATCGCGCGCACCTTGTCCATATCGAGATGCGCCCGCACCACGTCGGCCAGCGCGTCATAGCTCTTTTCCTTTTCGGCGCGGACATTCCGCGTATTCTTTCGGGGCGGCAGCCCTTTCTTGGCGCGGATTGCATTCAGCACAGCGCGGCGAAACTCGTCGTGATCGAAAATCCCGTGAATGTATGTGCCGAAAACGAGCCCGTCGCTCCGGCACGTTCCCTCGACAACATCAACGGAAGTATCGGCACGCTTCGTGATTTTCAGCGGATGCGCGTCCTTCTCGCCGAGAAACTCCGTCTCCCCCATGTGAATCTCATAGCCGCGGAGTCCCGTCGCAGAAATCTCCTCGCCCAGGAATCGCCAGCCGAGGCAGTCCGCCTCCACCTGCGAGGTCAGCTTTTCCTCGCTGAACGTCGTCGTCATGCCCAGAAGGCCGAGACCTTCCGTGCCGTCGTTTTCCGACTCCGTATGGTGCGGATCGCGGATTTCCTTTCCTAGCATCTGGTAGCCGCCGCAAATGCCGATCAGCGGCGTTCCATTCGCTACCCGTTCCTTCACCGCCGCCGCAATCCCCGACGAACGAAGGTATATCATATCCTCTGTCGTATTCTTGCTCCCGGGCAGCATGATGAGGTCGGGATTGCCGAGGGTTGCAACGTCTTGCACGTAATAAAGCGAAACGTCCTCCTCTCCCGCGAGGCAATCAAAATCTGTAAAATTGGAAATCTTCGGCGTACGGATCACCGCAATCTTGACGTCGCCCTCCTTCGGCTTTTCCTGCTTTTCTTCCAAGGAAACAGAATCCTCGTCATCGATTCCCATGTGGTCAATATGGGGAATAATGCCCAATACAGGCTTTCCCGTTTTTTGCTCCAAAAAATCTACAGCGGGCTGCAACAGCGAAACGTCGCCGCGGAACTTGTTAATAATCAAGCCCTTGACGAGAGCACGTTCCTCCTCCGTCAAAAGTTCCAGCGTGCCGACAAGAGACGCCAACGCGCCGCCCCTGTCAATATCGGCAATCAACAGCACCGGCGCCTGCAAATGGCGCGCGACACGCATATTCACGATATCGTTGTCGTGCAGATTGACTTCAGCGGGACTGCCCGCGCCCTCGATCACGATGACTTCATATTCCTTGTCGAGGCGTGCCAGCGCCTCCTTCACCGTATCGAACAGTTTCACCGAATAGCCCTTGTGATATTCCTTCGCCGACATATTGCCAATGGGCTTTCCCATCAGCACCACCTGCGACGAAGCGTGCCCCGTGGGTTTCAAAAGCACGGGGTTCATATCGACCTCCGGCGCGAGTCCCGCGGCCTCCGCCTGCGCTACCTGCGCACGTCCCATTTCCTTCCCGTCCCGTGTGACGTAAGAATTCAACGCCATATTCTGCGCCTTGAACGGAACGACATGCAAGCCGTCCTGATAAAAAATACGACAAAGAGCCGTAACGAGAATGCTTTTCCCCACATGAGAACTGGTTCCCTGCATCATGATCGTTTTAGCCACGCGGTAAATCCTCCTTATAAAAAATGCATATTTTGCGCCTACAAATTCATTTTGTACAGCTTTTCCATTATACCATGATTTACGCAATCGGCAACTATCTCTCCAACATCCATTGCACATGGCAAATTTTATCATTTTTATTTCGATTCATCAATAAACGAGCAATACCTTTCATATATTTTTCAGTTTATGTTCTATTGTTTCACGTGAAACATTTTTTCGAAAATCATTTTTTCTTTACCACGTAAAAATTTCATAATAAAACCGCGAAATCCTTTTGTGTTTCGCGGTTCAAGTGAATTGTGCAAAATTTTTCATGTTATGTTCGATTGTTTCACGTGAAACAATCCGCACTTTCAAAAATATGATTTCATATCTTCGCGCCGTGGGCGCGCTTCCACTCCTTTATCTCCTCGAGCCGCGCCTTGAAACGTCCTTCGACTCCCTGTTCCGTCGGACGGTAGTATTCCCTGCCAAGCAATGAATCCGGCAGGCATTGCATGTTCGTGATTTTTTCCTGCGTATCATGCGCGTATTGGTAGCCCTTGCCGTAGCCTAGGTTCTTCATCAGCTTCGTCGGCGCGTTTCTTATTACCAGCGGCACCGGCTCGTCGATTTCCCGGAGCGCGTCTTCTTTCGCCGTGAGATAAGCGACCTCCATCGCGTTGGATTTCGGTGCCATGGCGAGATAGACCACCGCTTCGGTCAGATGTACCGAGCATTCAGGCATTCCGATGAAATGACATGCCTGATACGCCGCCACCGCAATCTCCAACGCCCGGGGATCGGCAAGGCCCACGTCTTCGCTGGCGAAGCGCGTCACGCGCCGCGCTATATAAAGCGGGTCCTCTCCCGCCTCCAGCATCCGCGCCAGCCAATAGACCGCCGCGTCTGGGTCGGAATTCCGCATGGATTTGTGCAGCGCGGAGATCAGGTTGTAATGTTCTTCGCCCTTCTTGTCATAGAGCAAGGATTTCCTTGAAATGCACTGTTCGAGAATCTCCTTCGTAACCGTGATCGTCCCGTTTTTCTCCTCGCCGTTCAACACGACCATTTCCAGCGTCGAAAGGGCTGAACGCGCGTCGCCGTTCGCGAAGCCCGCGATCATTTCCAAAAACTCCGGCGCGATTTTGATGTTCTGCCCGCCAAAGCCCCGCTCGTCCGAGATCGCGCGGGAAAGAAGCGACACAATATCGTCCGTCGAGAGCGGTTGCAGTACGAAAACCTTGCAACGGGACAAAAGAGCGCCGTTGACCTCGAAAGACGGATTCTCCGTCGTTGCACCGATCAAAATGATACTGCCCTTCTCGACGAAGGGCAAAAACGCGTCCTGCTGCGCCTTGTTGAAACGATGAATCTCGTCTACGAATACGATGGTCCTGTCGCCGTAGCGGCGATTTTCCTCCGCCTGCTGCATGACGCCGCGGATTTCCTTGATGCCGCTGGTCACGGCGGAAAAGTCGATGAACGACGATTTCGTGTGAACGGCAATAATCCTTGCCAGCGTCGTCTTTCCGACGCCCGGCGGCCCCCAGAAAATCATTGAGGCGATTCGGTCGCTCTCGATCAGGCGGCGAAGCACTTTGCCCTCACCAATCAAATGGCGCTGGCCGACGAATTCCGCGAGTGTCTGCGGACGAAGCCGCGAGGCCAACGGCTGCGTCTCCTGGTCCGACGCCTCGAAAAGCGAAGCCTGTTCCACGCGGCTCTCCTCCCTTTCAAATCACCATTGCAAATACGGGTTGCATTTCCGTTCCCATCCAATCTCGGAGGACGGGCCGTGACCGGAATAGACCTTCGTCTCGTCGGGCAACGCCAAAAGCTTTTTCTTGATATTCCCTATCAGGTCTCGCTCCGAGCCGCCGGGAAAATCGCTGCGCCCGATGGAACCGGCGAAAAGCGTGTCGCCGGTAAACGCTGCGCCCTCGCCGACGAAGCAGACGCCTCCCTTCGTATGGCCGGGAGTGTGAATCACTTCCAGTTCAGACTGCCCGAAAGAGATTTTATCTCCCTCGGAAAGCAACTGCTCCGCCGGACGGGAAATCACCCGAAAGCCCATGAACGCAGACAGATTCAGTTTCATATCGGAAATCATCGCCGCATCTTCCCTGTGGATATACAGCGGCGCACCCGTCTCGTCCCGGATTTCGTCGTTGGCGCCGATATGGTCGCAATGCCCATGGGTATTCAGCACCGCCGCAACGGAAAGCTTCGCCTCGCGAATATACGCGAGAATCTGCTTCGCCATTCCGCCCGGATCAATGACGACACCTTCGCCCGTTTCATCCGAAACGACATAGCAATTCTCGTCGAACGGCATGACCGCAAACGACTGAATGGTAAGCTTCCCCATTATTCCTCTCCTTCCTTTTCCACTGCCTCGTGAGTTTCTTTTGCCGCCGTCGGCATCGAACGGCTGACGCTGTATACGTCCTTTACCCGACGGAATTTCGTCATGATCTGCGCGACTTGCTGGGCGTTCTTGACATCCAGCCCCATGAGCACCGTCGACGTCTTGTTGTTCCGGTTCGGCTTCGCGTTAATGGAACTGATATTGACCTTCATCTCGGACGTGACCGCCAAAAGCTCTGTCAGCATACCGCTCCGGTCGTTGCAGGTAATGACAATCTGCACCGTGTATTCCTTGTCAAGCCCGATATCCCAATCCACCTCCAACGCCCGGGAATAATCGCCCGCGTCGTGGAAAATGTTCGGGCAATCCTCCCGATGCACGGAAACGCCGCGTCCCCGCGTCACAAACCCCACAATCGGGTCGCCCGGAATCGGGTTGCAGCAACGCGCAAGATGAACGAGAATCCCCGCCTCGCCCTCGACGAGCACGCCGTGGCTGGATTGCTTGACCGTCCCCTGCTGCGGCTTCAGTTCCGAAAGAAGCTTGGAAACGTCGGGCGCTGTATGATCCTTCAATTCCTGCTTATGCAGATCGATCAGCTTCGTCAGGATTCCGTTGACCGTAACGCCGCCGAAGCCCAATGACGCCAGCAAATCGTCCTCCGAATGGATATTGAACTTTTTCGCCACTTGCATAAGGCGGTCATTTTTCAAAAGCTCCTTAGGCTCATAGCCCAGCCGCTTCGCTTCCTTCTCGATCAGCTCATGGCCGCGCTCGATATTCTCCTCCCGCGTCGCTTTCTTGAACCAGGAACGTATCTTGTTGCGTGTTTCCGACGAGGAAACGATATTGAGCCAGTCGCGGGATGGGCCGTTGTTCGCCTTGTTCGTGATAATCGAGACGATATCGCCGTTTTTCAGCTTGTATTCCAGCGGCACCAGTTTGCCGTTGACCTTCGCGCCGACGCAGTGATGGCCGACCTCGGTGTGGATGCGGTAGGCAAAATCCAGCGGAATCGATCCTTTCGGAAGCCCGATGACATCCCCCTTCGGCGTAAACACAAAAACTTCGTCGGAAAAAACATCCACCTTCAACGCTTCGACGTATTCCCTCGGATCGTTGAGTTCTTGCTGCAGATTGACCATCTGCCGGAGCCAGGACATCTTTTGGTCGTAGGCGTCCCCCGCCGTGGCGCTTTTCCCTGTCTCCTTGTATTTCCAATGGGCGGCAAAGCCGTACTCGGACACTTGGTGCATCGCGAAAGTGCGGATCTGGATTTCCAGCGGATAGCCGCTGGTCATCACCGTCGTATGGAGCGATTGGTAGCCGTTGGACTTCGGCATCGCGATATAGTCCTTGAACCGGCCCGGCATCGGCTTCCACATGGCGTGGATCAGCCCCAGCACACCGTAGCATTCGGCCTCGGTGTCCACCAGCACGCGCACGGCGGAAAGATCGTAAATCTCGGCAATGCTCTTGTTGTCCCGGCGCATTTTCTTGTAAATGCTGTAAAAATGCTTGGCCCGGCCGCGAATTTCTGCCTTCATGCCCGAAGATTCCAGTTTTTCGCGAAGCTGCGCCATGGCCTCGTCGATGAACGCCTGCCGTTCCTGCCTCTTCTGGCTTACATTCTCCACGAGATCGTAATAAATTTCCGGCTCCAAATACCGGAGACAAAGATCCTCCAGCTCGCACTTGATATTTGAGATGCCGAGTCGGTTTGCCAGCGGCGCGTAAATCTCGATGGTCTCGCGGGCGATACGCTTCTGCTTGTCCGCTCGCATATATTTCAGCGTCCGCATATTGTGGAGCCTGTCAGCAAGTTTGATCAAAATAACGCGCAAATCTCTCGCCATCGCCAGAAAGAGCTTGCGGTAATTTTCCAGCTGCTGCTCTTCCTTTGACTTGTACTCGATTTTGCCAAGCTTGGTCACGCCGTCGATCAGGCGCGCAACCTCGTGCCCGAATTTCTCCTCCATTTCCTCGATTGTGAACGTCGTATCCTCAACGACATCATGCAAAAGCGCCGCTGAGATCGCCGCCTCGTCGAGGTGCATATCCGAAAGGATATAGGCAACATTCAGCGGATGAATGATATATTCCTCCCCCGAGGCGCGCTTCTGCCCTTCGTGCGCTTCCCGCGCCAGCTCGTACGCACGGGTGATCAAATCCACATTCGCGCCGGGCTGCGTATGCTTCACTTCGGAAATAATATCGTCAATCGCAATCGGTTTTGGCTTGGTCATAGGATCCACCCCACCGTATGGTCTGTATTTTTATTTATTATAACACAAGGCAAAGAAAAAACGTACTCAATGCAAAAGATCTTCGCAACGAATACGCTTTTCATTCATGCTGGCATGTTTACTGCCATGCCTTGCAGACGTTTACCCACGCAACGGACGACGAATACTTTTCCAGTTCCGCCATCGTCAGCTCGATGGCGCTGTTGGCGCTGCCGCAGGCCGGAAATACCGTCTCGAACCGCTTCAGTGACTCGTCCAAATATATCTTCACACCGTCGTTGACAGCGAACGGGCAGACGCCGCCGATTGCGTGACCGATCAATGCGACGTTTTGCTCCGGCGTCAGCATTTTCGGCTTCGTGGCAAATTGCGCTTTGAATTTCGGATTGTCGATTTTCGCGTCCCCGGCGGCGACGACCAACAGCGGACCTTCCTTCCCCATGAACGAAAGCGTCTTCGCGATTCGGCACGGCTCGCAGTGCAGCGCCTGCGCCGCCAGTTCAACGGTCGCGCTGGACGTCTCGAATTCCAGCACTTTTTCTTCCATGCCGTACTGCCGGAAAAATTCCTTTACCTTTTCAATCGCCATTATATCCTCCAGCCTTTACAGGAAAACGTACTTCAAAACAAACAGTACCGTCAGCACATACATCAGCGGCGTGATTTTGCTTGTCTTTCCCGTCAGGAGATGAAGCAACGTGTAAAAAATGACGCCGAAGGCGATGCCCTCGGAAATCGAGTAGGTGAATGCCATCGAAGCGATCGCGATAAACGCCGGAACCGCTTCCGCGTAATCGGTGAACCAGTCGATATCCTTGACCTGCTGCATCATCAGGAAGCCGACCATGATCAGCGCCGGCGCGGTTGCAAACGCCGGAATCGCAAGGAACAACGGCGAGAAAAACAGCGCCAGCAGGAAAAGTCCCGCAGTCACGACGGAAGAAAGCCCCGTGCGTCCGCCTTCGGCGATGCCCGCCGACGACTCGACAAAAGAGGAAATCGTCGAGGTGCCCAAGAGCGCGCCCGCCGTCGTTCCGATGGCGTCGGCCAAGAGAATATTCCGTATGCCGGGCAGCTTTCCGTCCTTGTCCAAGAGGTTCGCCTTTGAAGCGCAGCCAATGACAGTGCCCAGCGTATCGAACATATCGACAAACAGGAACGCCATCAGGATCGTCAGGAAATTGACGTTCAGGATCGAGCCGAAATCAAGCTGCATGAACGTCGGCGCCATGGAAGCGGGCATCGCGACAATGCCCGATGGGAACAGGCTGAAAAAACCCTTTGACGGGTCGGGAATATAAAATCCCGCAAGCTGACAAATCATGCCCATGCCCCAAGTGACCAATATGCCCCAAAGAACGCTGCCTTTGATATTTTTCGCCATCATCACGGCCATCAACACGAGACCGACCAGCGCCAAAAGCACCGTGATGCCTTCCGTGCGGAACGTCCCATCCGCCAGCGCCTTACTGAACGGATAAAGCTTCACCAGCGTCGGTCCGTCCACGACGATATGGGCATTCTGGAAACCGATGAAACAGATGAAAAGACCGATACCGACGGAAACTGCAGTCTTGAGCTGACGCGGTATCGCGTCGAAAATCGCCTCACGGACGTTCGTCAGCGAAAGCACGATGAAAATGATGCCTTCGACAAAGACCGCCGCCAATCCCTGCTGCCAAGTGTAGCCCATGCCGATGACGACCGTGAACGCGAAGTACGCGTTGAGTCCCATGGCCGCCGAAAGGGCCAGCGGCATATTCGCAAAAATCGCCATGCAAAGCGTGCCGATCGCCGACGCCAGTGCCGTCGCCGTGAAGACAGCCCCCGCGTCCATGCCTGCCGCACTCAGGATTCCAGGATTGACCGCGAGGATATAAGCCATCGTCATGAACGTGGTCAGCCCAGCCATCGCCTCGGTACGAACGTCTGTGCCTCGTTCTTTCAGCTTGAAGAATTGTTCCATTTGCTATCCCTCCATATTTTTATTATAACGCCTTAGTTCAGATTTTGTCGACAGACAAAATATTCCCTAAAGGCGTTTCATCGAAGCAACGCTTCGATATACTCTCACGCAGCTTTTTCGTCTATCCGCAGAATGAATTGAACGGAAAGGCCCAGTTCTTCAAATATGCTTGTAAAAGCGCATAACGTTTAGTATAATTTATATAATAGCGATATTTGATAACTTTTACGAAGCGAGTTGATTCTCATGCGAAAACCCGCGATCTTTATAGCTATTCTTCTGGCGCTGGGACTTCTGCTCCCCTGTGCTTCCGCCGCCGATCACGACCTTCCCTTGCTGCGCGTCGGCTATACCGACGTGCCCGGATATATTTCCAAGGGCGAGGACGGTTATTTTCGCGGCTTCCTTTACGATTACATGGAAGCCATCGCCATTTATGGAGGCTATCGTTTTGAATATGTCGAAGCGCAGCCGACGCAGTGCGTGGAAAAACTGCGTCGCGGCGAGATCGACCTGATTGCCGCGCTGCCGGACGAAGGAAAATCCATGCCCGACATCGCCACCATGGAGCACGCGATTACCTATTCCCCGATTGGCATCACCAGCCGCCCGGAAACAACGCTGGCGCCCGGCCAGGGACTCCGGATCGGATACACATCCTTCATCTGCTCGGAACAGGATATCCTCTCTGCACTTCATTCTTACTCGATGCAGGAAGGCAGCGACTTTGTGCTCGTCCCCGCCGAAAGATTCTTCCAAATCATTACCATGTTCAAGAACGGCGAAATCGACGCCTTCGTGGACGCCGCCGTCTATCACGGCACGGAAGCCCCGATGAACGCCTATCTGTTCACGAAGCGTTTTTCCATCGCCACACGCGCGGACCATACCGAAATCCGTGAAAGAATCAACCGCGCCATCGAGAAACTGATGCTGCTCAATCCCCATATCCGAGGCATGCTTTACGCAAAACATGCCGGACGACACGGTTCTCCTTTGCTCCTGACGCGCGAGGAAAAAGAATATCTGGCGGCGCATCCCGTCATTGCCGCCACCGCGTCGCCGGGGCAAAAGCCGTACACCTATTTCGAGAACGGAAAAGCCAAGGGTATCATCGCCGAAATCATGCATCTTATGGAAAAAGATCTCGGCGTCCGCTTCGACATCCGCGAAACGCAAAACAGCGGCGAGCTGATGCAGCTGCTGACCAAGGGCGAGGTCGAGTTTGTCACCGACTATTACGCCGATCACAATTGGGGACACATGCACAACGCCATTTTGACGTTTCCTTATCTCACTATCAACTATGTGCCGGTTATGCGGCGCGACCGCCACGTGCCGCAAGAGCCCCTCGTAGCCTGCGTCAAAAGCCATTTTTATACCCATGAGTATACGGAAAAAAAATATCCGGCAGAACAGCGCGTGTATTTCGACACCGTCAATGAATGCATGGACGCGGTCAACCGTGGAGCCGCGGATGTGACCTTCCTGAAAGCGATCACCGCAGCGCATGATATCGAGCAAGGCAACTACCTGAATCTGTACACCAACGGCAGCGTCGTCTTTTCTCATCAGGTATCCCTCGCGGTCAGCGAAACCGCCGACCCCCGCCTCGTCCAGATCCTGAACAAGGAAATCAACCATCTCGGCCAAGCGCCCATCGAGGAAATCATGACGCGCAACATGTTCGACGTGGAACAGAACCACAGCTTGAAAGCGTACATCGCAAAGAATCCGTTGCAATCCCTTACTATCCTTACGGCATTGCTGCTTTCCGTCATCGGTGTCCTGACGTATATGATGTATATACGCCAGCGCGCGGCGAAGGAAGCATATACCATTGCCCACCACAATCTGCAAACCGGTCTGCCAAACGTCCGCTGGTTTGAGGAAAAAGCGCCGCGCCTGCTGAAAAAATACGTGGATGACCTCAATGCGGGCAGGCTTTTCATTATGGTACTCAGTACCCAGAGAATCGATCTCCTGAAAGCGTCCCTGAACCCGAAAGCGGTGGCGGACGGTATTCGCGAACTCGTCGAACGAGTCCGCGAGAAGAACCCATGGCTTCTCCTCGACGGCCTTTCCTCGGAGCTGACACACCTTTACGTCCTCGGCCGCCTCGAAGACGGCATGACGCTTCGCGGTGCGGCGGAAAAATTCGCCGCCGACACAGCTCTCCTTTCGCGCCCCGGATACGACATTCATATGCAATATTATTTCGGCCTTTGCTCCGTGCCAGCCGAGAACACCCCTTCCATCGCGACGCTGATGGCGAACGCGGACACCGCTCAAACGGAAGCAATTGAAATGGGCGACAATATCGGCGTTTACGACGAAAAGCTCCAACAAAAGCGGCTAAAGCAGAAAACAGTCTCGCAGCTGAAACGAAAGGCTCTGGCAAATGGCGAATTCCAGATCTGGCTCCAGCCGAAATACGATATCCGCACGCACAGGATTATCGGCGCAGAAGCCCTGACCCGCTGGCAAAGCCCGGAACTTGGCTTCGTAATGCCGGGACTGTTCATTGACGTATTCGAGAAAACCGGCTTCATCATCGAATTCGATTACCATATTCTTGAAACTGTCTGCAAATTGCAGCGAAAGCGTATCGACGAAGGAAAGCCCGTCATTCCGTTCTCTGTCAACCAGTCTGGCTTGCACATCCGTGAACCGGGCTACCTTGACCGCCTGCGCGAAATCTTTGAACGTTACAATCTTCCGCACGGCGCCATCGACCTCGAGATTACGGAAACGGCCTTCGTTGATTTCGACACGCAGGATGGAAAAGAAAATTCCGCGGCCATTATCGCAGCCATAAAAGAAATGGGCTGCACCGTCTCCATGGACGATTTCTGCACCGGCTACTCGTCCATCGCGATGCTCCAGCACCTCGACATGGACATCATGAAGATCGACCGAGCCATGCTGCTGGCCTCCGAGTCTTCCGTTCGCGGCCAAAAAATCATGCGCCGCGTCGTAGCTTTGGGCCATGACCTCGATATGCTCGTGCTCTGTGAGGGCGTCGAGACAAAAGAACAGGAACAGTTCCTGCTCGAAAACGGTTGCCACTACGCCCAAGGCTTCCTGTTCGGGAGGCCGATGCCCGCCGAGGAATTCTTCGCATTTGCCGACAAGCTGGAAGCGGAAAGCGCGTAAAAATCCCAAACAGACAAAACAACGCCCCGAAAGCAAAAAGTGCTTTCGGGGCATTTTACTATTTGAAATTATGCATGCACAAACGTTTTATTATCATAACCTGATCCATCGCTTAAGCGGTCCTACTATCCAAAGCATGTCCTATCTTTCCGCCACGCGTCGACGAGTGCCTTCGCCGCTTTTTCCGGATCCGGCGCACCCGCCACCGCACTGACGACGAAGAAACCGTCCACGCCCGTTTTCGCCAGCGCGGGAATATCCGCCAGCTTCACGCCGCCGCCGACGACGACGGGAATCTTGCTTGCACGGGTAAGTTCCGCGATTTCCTCGAAGCTCCGTGTAATGATATTTCCCTTCGAGTCGCGCCCGCAGTCGGGCTTAGTCGCCGTCTCGTGCAGCGGCCCCGCACCGAAATAATCGATCATGCTGACGTCAGCTTCGCACACATACTCAAGAAGTTCGTCCGTCCTTGCGGAAAGGCCGACCACCGCTTCCTCGCCGAGATAAGCGCGGCAGATTTCCGGCGGGATGTCCGATTGGCCGACATGGACGCCGTCCGCTTTGATTCCCATTTTCCGCGCTGCCAGCGCTACGTCGAGCCTGTCGTCCGCCAAAAGCGCGACGCGCTCCGACGCGCCCGCCGCAGCGATTTCCTCCGCCGCCTCTCGGAGCAGTGCAATCATTTCCCGTGCGCTCGCCTCCTTCGAGCGAATCTGTACGCAGGTAAATCCCGCCTTCAAAGCCGCGCGGACAATTTCGCGCACGGGACGTCCTTCGGTGTTTTCCGGCCCGACGACGAGATACGCCGAAATGTCTAAAGCCTCCCGCATGGTCTTGCCCATCACTTGCCGCCCTCCAGGATTTTCTCGACGACTTCGGTCTTTTTGTGCATCATGTCGGTATAACCGGGGCGCACGTCCGCCTTCAGCACGACTTCCGTGCGGATTCCCTTTTCCGCCAGCACGAAGGTCGCGTCCTTGACCACGCGCATCACCTCGTCCCATTCGCCCTCGATCTCGGTGAACATCGAATTTGTCCGATTCGGCAGCCCCGACGCGCGGATCACGCGAATGACCTCCGCCACCTCCGCCGAAAGCTCCTCGCCCGTTCCGCAGGGCGCGACCGCCAAAGCAACCAATACGTTCATATCACCGTCTCCTTATTTTCCAACCGTTTCCAGCGAGAAGTGCTGAGCCCCCACGTCCTCCGGCGTCGCCTGGTACAGCGCGTCGAGGAACGCGACCTGAAAGCTCGCCGGACCATTTGCGTCCTTTTCCGCTTTCGCCCCGGCGAAATCATAAATCGCCGTCGCCGTCAGCGCGGCGACAAAAGGCGACGCGACGCAGGCATAGACCGCCGCCACGCCGCCAAGCGAGCAACCTGCGCCGGTAATCATCGGCAAGTATTTCGAGCCGCCCTCGACCAACGCGACGCTTTTCCCGTCCGTCACCAGATCGACCGGTCCCGATACCGCCACCGCGCCGCCCGTATGACGCGCGAGGGAGACTGCCGCCGTCCGCGCCGACTCCACCGCGTCCGTCGAGTCGACGCCGCGAACGCCGCCGGACTTTTTCCCGGTGTCCAATTCCCAAAGCTCCGCCAGGGCAATAATTTCCGACGCGTTACCCCGAATGATGGTCGGCTTATCCGCGCGGAATCCGAGTAAAAGGCTCGCCCGAAGTCCCCCGACACCGATACCCACCGGATCGACAATCCATGGTTTTTCTTGTTCCGCCAACACCTTCACTGTGCGGGGCAAAGTCTCCGCATAAACAGGGAGCATCGTTCCCATGTTGATATACATAGCGCCGCCCAAAGCAGCCATCGCCTCGCCTTCGTCCGCGAGGTAGACCATCGCCGCCGAGCCTCCCACCGCGAGCTGCGCGTTGGCCACCAAATTGATCGTCACCGTGTTCGTGATGGACGGCGCCATCGGATTTTCCTTCCGGACACGGCGCACCGCCTCCCGGATTTCCCGCCGCAAGCCTTCTTTTGTCGTCTTCGTCGTCTTTTTCATATTCAGTCTTCCGCCGCCTCCGCATTTTCTTTTCCTTCGCCGAACAATGCCTTCGCGAAATCCTCGGCGACGAAGGGACGCAAATCCGCGACGCCCTCGCCGACGCCGATCCATTTGATCGGCATATTGAGCTCCGCCTTGATACCGATGACGACGCCGCCCTTCGCCGTGCCGTCCAGCTTCGTCAGCACGACGCCGGTGATTGGCGCGGCCTGCGTGAAGAGCTTCGCCTGGCTGACGGCGTTCTGCCCGGTGGTGGCGTCCAAAACCAAAAGCGTCTCATGGGGCGCGCCCGGAATCTCCCGCTGAATTACGCGATTTATCTTTTCCAGCTCAGCCATCAGATTTGATTTCGTTTGCAGCCGTCCCGCCGTGTCCACAAGCAGGATATCGATGTTCCGAGCCTTCGCCGCCTTCACCGCGTCGAAGACGACGGCGGCCGGGTCAGAGCCTTCTTCGTGACGAATGAACTCCGCCTCGCTGCGCTGCGCCCAGACCTCTAACTGCTCAATGGCTGCAGCGCGGAAAGTATCGGCAGCAGCCACCATGACCGATTTACCATAATAATGATAAAACGCGCTGAGCTTGCCGATAGTCGTCGTCTTGCCCGCGCCGTTGACACCGATGACGAGGATGACCGTCGGGCCGTTGGCGGCCATGCGCACGCCCGCGCCTCCGGCTTTCAAAATCTCGGTGATCCGCGCCTCCAGGAACGGCTTCAAGTCCTCCGGTTTATTGATTGCCTTTTTCTTGATGCCCTGCCGCACGTCCGCCATCAGCTTGTCCGTCGTCGTAACGCCCACGTCGGCCATGATCATGATTTCCTCCAGCTCGTCGAGGAGGTCGTCGTCGATATCGGCATAACCGATAATCGCCTTTTCGATTTTCGCGGTCAGGCTTTCGCGGGTTCGCGCCAAGCCTTTTTTCAGTCGATCAAAAAATCCCATATTGGTTCTCTCCTTACTTTCATGCCGGAATATCCTCCAGCTTCACGGATATGATCTTCGACACGCCGGCGTCTTCCAGCGTGACGCCGTACATGGTGTCCGCGGATTCCATCGTCCCCTTGCGGTGCGTGACGACAACGAACTGCGTCTTTTCCGAGAATCGTTTGAGGAAACGCCCGAAATTCGCGATATTCGTCTCGTCCAGCGGCGCGTCGATCTCGTCCAGCACCGAGAACGGTGCCGGCCGCACCCGCAGGAACGCGAACAGCAGCGCGATGACCGTCAATGCGCGCTCGCCGCCGGAAAGCACCGAAAGGCTCTGCTGCTTCTTGCCGGGAATTTGCACGATGATCTCAACGCCGGATTCGAGGACATTTTGCTCATCCGTCAGAACGAGCTTCGCGTCACCGTCCCCATGCCCGCCGAAAAGCTCGATGAAAATGTCGTGGAATGCTGTTTGGATTTCCGCGAACGCCGCCTTGAACGTCTTCGTCATATCCGCGTCCAACGCCTGAATCAGTTGCTGAAAATTCTTTTTCGCATCCTCGACATCCTTGATCTGCTTTTGGTACGTCTCGTACTGCTCCGAAACTTTTTGGTACTCTTCCACCGCGTTCGGATTCACGGGACCAAGCGCCGCGATGTCGCGATCCAGTTCGCGAATCCTTGAACGAAGCGTACTCGGGGCCATATCCACAGTCTGCTCCGCTGCTTCCTCCAAAGTCAGCGAAAAATCCTCTTCCAGTTTTTGCAGGCTTTGCTCAAGCTGAAGCCTGATTTTTTCCGTCTCCTTGTCAATCTCGTGCAGCTTTTCGCTGAGCTCGCTCTGCCTGCGGCGAGCCTCGCGAATCTTTTCCTCCGTCTCCCGTCCTTTTTCCGCGCAGTCAACGCGCTGCCGCTCCAAAGCCTTGAATGCCTCGTCTATGATTGCATACGCCGCAAACAACGTCTCTTTTTCCTGCTTCAATAATCGAATCTGGTCTGCGCCTTCCGTCAATCCGGCCAGCAGATGCTCCGCCTCTTCCTTGTTTGCTTCCAGCTCTTCGTTGAGTTTCCCGATTTCCTTTTCCTTGACGAGAACCGAAGTGCGGCACCGGAACGCTTTGTCTTTTAACTCGTTCAGAACCTTCATCAGCCGATCCCGCGTCTGGATATAATCGTCGGAATCCTGCTGCAAATCGTTGACCGTGGCCTTTGCGTCGTCAAATTGCCGTTGGAGCGTATCCACTTCGCCCGCCAATGACCGCACCGCTTGCACCATTTTGACGCGGTTCGCCTGCGCCTCCGCGAAAGTCGCCGCCGCGTGCTTGACGATTTCCTTCAATTCCTTAAGATGACTGTCCGTGGATTCCATCTGCTTCAGCAGCGCGTCTCGTTCTGCGCGTGTGCCGCTGGTTTCAACACGGACGTTTTCCAATCGCTGCTTCTTCTGCTCCGAAACCTCCGCCATCGTCCGGAGTTCCTCAGCGGCCGCCGCAAACTCGCGTTTCGACGTCTCGATTTTTTCTTTTTTCTCCGCCAAATCGTGTCCTAATGACTCCAGTTCCCCCCGACGGTTCAGATAGCCCGTCTCGCTGCTCCGCAGGCTGCCGCCGGAAATCGAACCGCCCGGATACAGGAGCTCGCCCGTCAATGTCACTATCCGAAGTCGATACCCCTGCTTTTTCGCCACGGAAAGCGCGTGATCCATCGTGTCCACCAAAAGCGTCCGAGAAAGCAGGAAATCAACGACCTTTTTGTATTCCTCCGCCGCGCCGACGACCTCATTCATATAACCGATCACGCCCGACAACCGGCGTGCCTCTTCTTCCCGCCCCCCGCGCACCGTCAGCGTGGACAGCGGCAGGAACGTCGCGCGCCCCGCTTTTCTTCGCTTCAGATATTCAATGGCGTCCTTCGCCGTATCGGTATCGCGCGTTACGATATTCTGCTGGGCGCCGCCCAGCGCCGCCTCCGCCGCCGTAAGGTACTGCTTCGGCACCTCGATCAGTTCCGCGACGGCGCCGCAAACTCCCTGGCGCCATCCTTCCCTTGCCATCAGCACCGCTTTCGGTGCGCTGCCGAATCCCTCATAGGAATCCAGCGCCTGCTGCAGCATTTCCCGCTTGCCTTCGGTCTGGTCGATATAAGTCTGCGCCATGCGGATTGTCTCTTGGCGTTCCTTTTGGCGTTTCTCAATTTCGCGCCGCTTCGCTTCTGACGTTTTTTGCGCCGCGAGCAGCGTACGTTCCTCCTCCGCCAGCGTCTCCAGTTTCCCTTCCAACGCCGAAAGCTGCTCCCGATCAGCCGCCAAATGTTTTTCTGCTGCGGCAATCTCCTGTTCCTGCCTTGCCTTGCTTTCCTGCGTGCTCGTCAGGTTGTTTTCCAAAACGCTCAATTCCGCGCGTCGGCGCGCAAGCTCTCCTTGCTTCTCCGAAAACTGGGAAGAAAAGTTTTCAGCCGCCTGTCTGCGTTTTTTCAGTTCCTCGGAAATCCGGTTCACGTTTTCCTGCGCCTCGGCAGATTTTTTCTCGGATTCCTCTTGCTCGGCGAGCACTGCTTTTTCCGCTTCGCGAAGATCCGTCAAACTCCCTTCCGCATCCTCGATTTTTTTTGCCAGATCTTCCCGCTTTTCCTTCAAGCGCCGCTGGGTCTCGTCGTTGTTCTGGCGGCGTTCCTCCAACACCTTGATTTCCGTATCCTTTTGATTGATGATCTCCTGCTGGGCGCTGCGTTCTTCCGATTTCTCCCTCCCCGCCTGCTCCAGCTCGACAGCCTTTGCCGCCAGCATTTCCTTTTGGGCTTCCAAGGTGACGATTTCCGCCCCTGCCGCCGTTTCTTCTTGACGGCACGCCTCGAAGCGCCGGGAGCTCTCCTTTTCCTTCTTCCCCAGCTCGTCCTGCGCGCGGCAAAGCTCCGTAATCTTGCAACGCCGGAACTCGCTGTTCCATTGATTGAACTGCTTCGTCTTCTCCGCCGCCTCCGCCAACGGCCCCAGCTGCTCAAAAAGCCCCTGCTGAATATCCCCCAGCCGGACGAGATTCCTTTCCGTCTCTTCCAACTTTTTCACCGCCGAAACCTTGCGGTCACGGAATTTCGTGATACCCGCCGTCTCCTCGAAAAAAAGGCGGCGCTCCTCCGGGCGACTGTTCAGCACCGCGTCCATCTTGTTCTGGCTGATGACGCTGAGTCCGTCGCGTCCAAGCCCCGTATCCGCCAGCGTCTCGTAAATATCCTTCAGATGGCATTTCGTATTGTTCAGCAAAAACTCGCTGTCACCGGAACGCAGAATCCGCCGGGTGATCACGATCTCGTCAAAATTCCCGGGCAAATCCCCTTGGTTCAAAAGCGTCAACGAGACCTCGGCGGCGCCCAAAGCGCGGCGCTCCGAGCTGCCCGCGAAAATAATGTCCTCGGTCTTCGTGCCGCGAAGGTTCCGCACGTTTCGCTCGCCCAGCACCCAACGGATTGCGTCGGTGATATTGCTCTTGCCGCTGCCGTTCGGCCCGACAACAGCCGTCACGCCGTGGTCGAATTCTATTTCTATTTTATCCGCAAAGGATTTGAAGCCATGCGCTTCCAATCGCTTCAACTGCAAAATATCCACCAACCCGTATACCTGATATAACGCTGTATATTTTACACTAAATCAGGCCGCAATTCCACCTTGGATTTACAATCTAAGTGCAACAGACAGAGAATGACACAAGGATTCCTGTTA
>CAMVJN010000013.1 GCA_947167825.1 uncultured Selenomonadales bacterium
ACCGCTGCGCTGTTATGCGGAAATCGGGTCGATATCAATCCATACGTCCTGCCGAAGATGCAAACCGTCCTGCCGAAGGAATTCTTGAACTTCAGGCAACACAGCGGTTTTAATCAAAACATCAAAGCGATAGACGCCGCGGAATTTTTCGACCACGGCAGGCGCCGGCCCAATCAGCTGATGACGTTCATCCCCATCGAAAGCCGCAGCGAAACGGCGACGGAACGCTTCCGCATCCTCCCTCGCTTTCTTCCCGTTCTCGTCGTGAAACGTCAACTTGATTAGACGGCAGAACGGCGGAAAAAACAAAGACCGCCGCATTTCCAATTCCTTTTCGTAAAAGCTTCGATAATCCTGCGCAATCGCGAAATGCACCGCATAATGCTCGGGCGTATAGCACTGCACCAGCACCTGCCCCGGCACGTCACCGCGCCCCGCGCGCCCCGAAGCCTGCGTGATAAGCATAAAACATTGTTCCGCCGCGCGGAAATCCGGCATATTTAAAGAGGCGTCGGCGCTGATGACGCCCACCGTCGTCACATTGGGAATATCATGACCTTTCGCAACCATTTGCGTCCCCAGCAGGATATCGAACTCACCCGCGCGAAACGCCTGAAGGATTTCCGCATGCGCGAATTTCCTCTGCGTCGTGTCGCGATCCATCCGCACAACGCGCGCTTCCGGCAAAAGCTCCTTCAGTTCCGTTTCCAGTTTTTCCGTTCCCGTGCCGAAATACCGGATATAGCTGCTGCCGCATTTCGGGCATACATCAGGAGCCGCAGCATGAATATCGCAATGGTGGCAAAGCATGCGCCCATCTTTATGGTACGTCATCGAAAGCCCGCATTCCGGGCATACGACCACATAGCCGCAGGAACGGCATTTGACGAACGTTGAATACCCGCGGCGATTGAGAAGAAGGATTGCCTGCTCTCCCCGTTCTTTCGTTTTCCGAAGCATCTTCTGCAGCGCACGCGACAGCACTTTCCGGTTCCCCGATTTAAGTTCCGTCCGCATATCAATCGCTTCGGCAGCCGGAAGCGGGCGCCCGCCGATTCGTTCAGGCATTGAAAGATAAACGAATTCCCCTGACTGCGAACGAAAGAAAGTTTCCATGGACGGCGTCGCACTGCCAAGAATCAGCACGGCGCCATGCAGCCGCGCAATTTCCTCGGCGACAACCCGCGCATGATAACGTGGCGCGTCATCCTGCTTATAGGACATATCCTGTTCCTCATCCATGATGACAACGCCCAAATTTGCCGTCGGCGTGAAAAGCGCCGACCGCGCCCCCACGATGATGCCTGCGTCTCCGCGGCGAATGCGGAAAAACGCATCGTTGCGCTCTGCCACGCTGAGACGGCTGTGGATCACGATGACGTCATCCGCGAACATTGCACGGAATGTCTGCACCAACTGGCCTGTCAACGCAATTTCCGGCACCAGCACGATAGCCTGTTTCCCCATTTTCCGCACGCACGCCACCGTCTCAAGATACACGCACGTCTTCCCGCTGCCCGTCACGCCATGCAGCAAAAATCCCTGCGCCTTTCCCGCCTCTAACGACGGAAGGATTGCCGAAAGCGCCGCTTCCTGCGCCGGGGAAAGCGGCGGCAGTGTCCCTGTCGCCGTCTCCATGTTTCGATAGCTGTCGCGAAGTTCGCGAACATGCGAAAGTTTTGCCATATCCGTTTGGGCCAATGCACGAATCACGGACCGGGAAAAGCCTTGTTTCAAAAGCGCATGAACGCAAGCTTCCCCTCCGGCCTTCGCCAATGCGTCCAAAAGCCGGAGCTGCGCAGGAGTCCGCCGAAACATTTTGCGCCGTTCATCGGTCAATGCTTCCGTCAAACGGAGGAGTTCAATATAACGCGCTTTCGCGCGTTTTTGCGTCTCGCAAGTTTTCCTCAGCCAGCGACGGCGCAGCATCGTATCGAGAATCTCGGGAAGCGAAGCCGAAAGCCCCGGAAGCTTTTCCCGGATTTTTTGAATGCTCAACGCCCCCGCGCCGTATACTGCCTCATATACTTTTCGATACGCCTCGGCTTGCCAAAGCGGCGAATCATCCGCCACATCTTCTGGCTCATAGCGCACCTTGATCTTGACGCCGCTTTTCCCCGGCATGAAAAGCCTCATGATTTCAGCCGTCGGGCAAAGATAAAAATCAGAAAGCCGCTGTGCCGCCTCGATCATCTGCGGTGTGAACCACGCTTCGTCATCCACCGCCGAAACAATGTCCCTGAGGCGCTCATCCTCGTCCCCGACCGACACTTGGACCACAAATCCCTCCACGCGGCGCCCGCCGAAAGGGATGACGACGCGCCATCCCGCGCCGATGCACGAAAGATGTTCGGGAATGCGGTACGAATAGGCCTGGGCGACGCGCTTTACCGGGATATTTATAAAAACTTCCGCTCTCAACATCTTCAACACTGCTTTTCCGCCAGGAGCTTCAAAATCGCCTCATAATCAAAACGCGACGAAGCAGTTCGCAGTTCTTCGTAAAGCGCCGCCTCGGATTCAGGAATACTGTATTCCTCCATATCGGCGAAAATCCTTTCCAGTTGGTCGCAGTCCATGTCCTCCGCCGCCATCCTGATTTTCTCATAGATGTCTGCCATCAGCTCCATGCCTGCCACTGGCTTCCCCTCCGTTTTCTCTTCCGCAAACACAGCCGACAGCGGCGTTTTGAAACTCCGGTACTTCGCCATGAAAGCCTCCTGATGAGCGCGGATATATTCCCAGTCTCCATTTTTTCCGGCACTCTCCAGCTTTTGCGCTTCTTCCCCAAAATCCGCCGCTCCAATAAGCCGCGCCGAGCTTTTCAAGGCATGTACCTTGACCGTATAGTCCTTGATATTTTCCTCCGCGCAAAAGCGCTCGAGCTCATCGGCTGTCTCGTCCAGCGACTCGTAAAACAGCTTGAGAAGAGACATATACGCCTTGACGGAGCAGCTATTCCGAACCCCCGCGTCAAGATCGATCCAGTCCTGCCCTTTCAGAGGCGCCAAAGCTTCGGGAAGTTCTCCCCCGTTGCACTCCAGATCGTCCTCCTCTGCTCCTTCACTGGTCTCCGCTTCCTTGATTTTTTCCTTCGGCAAATATGCGAGCAACATATCTTCGAGCTTGCCGGAATTAATAGGCTTTGCCAGGTAATCGTCGAATCCCGCCGCGATATACTCTTCCCTCGCACCGGAAATAGCGTTGGCCGTCAGGCAGATCGTCGGCGTAGCCTGATTGGGATTGTTCTTCTGCGCCCGCAGCTCGTACAGCGTCTCAATGCCGTCCTTCCTCGGCATCATATGGTCTAGAAAGATAACGTCGTATTTCTTGACCTGCATCAGCACAAGTCCGCCGTCCCCGTCTCTCGCCGTATCAATCTCGACCCTCGTCTGCTTCAGGATACTCTTGAATACCATCAGGTTCATCGGATTATCGTCAACCACCAGGATTCGCGCATCCGGAGCCGTAAATTTTTCCCGGTATTTTTTGACCTGCTTCAAGGCGGACAAATGAGACGCCTCATAATCTCCCAACGGTTCCCATTTGACGACCTTCTGCTTCAGCGCGAAAGAAAAAGTTGAGCCGATGCCGTAGACGCTTTCCACCTGCAGCGAGGAACCCATCCTGTCCAGCAGCTTCTTGGTGATGGTCATGCCCAGCCCGGTTCCTTCCACGTTGCGGTTGCGCTTTGTCTCAAGGCGCTCGAACTTGGAAAACAGCTTGCCCATGTCTTCGGGCTTGATGCCGATACCGGTGTCCTTGACCGCGACGCGAAGCAACACGCTGTCCGGCTCGCCCTCGATGCGCTCGAATCCCACGGAAAACGTCACATTCCCTTTTTCCGTGTATTTCACCGCGTTGGTCAAGATATTGATGATGACCTGCTTGATACGGAGATCGTCGCCATAAAGCCGCTTTGGCGTATCTCTGTCGAAATCCAGCAAAAGGATGAGCCCTTTGTCCTCTGCCCGAATCCGGATGATATTAACCAAATCATTGAGAACAGATGAGAGATCGTATTCAACAGGCAAAATCTCGATTTTCCCTGCCTCAATCTTGGAAAAGTCCAAAATGTTATTGACCAGCCCCAGCAGCGTGTTTCCCGCAACCTTCACATTCTCTGAATACGCGAGGATATTCTCGTCCTCGCATTCCCGCAGGATGACCTCGTTCATGCCAAGAATCGCGTTAATCGGCGTGCGGATTTCATGGGATATGTTGGAAAGGAACTCGCTCTTGGCGCGGGATGCGTCCTCCGCAACCTCCTTCGCTCTGCGCAGCTTCTCGCTGCCTTCGATTTTTTTCTTGGCACGAAACAGATATATGGCGCTGATGGCCAAAAGAAGCAACAGAAGGCCAAAAATCCATATCACCAGAAGTGTGATATTCTTTATTCCTTCGGAAGCTTTTTCCTCCGGCACGAATCCGGCCACCAAATAATTCGTACCCGGAATTTCCGCCTCAAACAGGATCAGCTTCCCTCGCGTCGTTTGAAAACTGCGGGCAGCAGCCACCGAGACCTCCATCTCCCGACGCATGGATCGATAATACCCCTTTACGTCTCCGCTCTGCATAAAGTCAATATCCTCAGGGGTTCCCTCCGAAAACGGAACAATCACATCCCCTTCCCGGGCGGCGATCAGCACCTTGCCTACGTCGTCATAACAGCGGATAGCGAACCGTTCCTCAACAGCCCTCACCGGATAGAGCCGGTAGAGAACATACTTGATGTTTTTGCCGTGAAATATCGGATAAGTAAAAAGAATCCCCTGGCCTCGGACAAAAGTGACGGCGCTTTTGCCGCGGAACGAAGTCTGAATGCCGTTAAATATGTAAACAGGCAGAGCGTCCCCGAAAAGCGCATTCCCCTCGACATTCAAAAGCCCCTGCCTGATGCCCCGCTCATTGAACAGCATCGGCATCAGCCGATCAATCTCGTTTGGGTTGGATTCAATCTTCGAGGCAATATAGGCGAGATTATCCAGCTCCGCCCTGAATTTTTCCGCAGCCTGGCTCGCCAGCGTTTCCGCCTGCCTTCTCGTCTGGTTCTCCGTATACGCAACCAAAAGCTCGCCCAGCCTGCTTCGGAACATCACGCCCGCCAACAAGAGAGCCAAACCAAAAATAAGCATGACGAGAAGGGTGCCCTTTTTCGCCAGGAATGAATGCTTATTCATAGATTTCTACCCCTTCGACGAACCAATCCATGCCGGTAAAAAGCTCATAATCGCCAATCCTCTCGCCCTCACTGCAGCGCAGCACTCCCTGATTGTCATAGATGGCGCCGGAAAAAACCCCTTGTCTTGCAACGCGCTGCTTCGCCGACGCTGCCAGATAGTTCGCTTTTTCCGATACCAGAGGGGACATCTTGTACATCTTTACGGCGTGCTCTTCCATTCCGAGCCAATAACCGTCGGATAACAGCAGCCTGCCGCTCAGATAATCCCCAAGCATCTTTTCATAAATCACGTCCCAGTCGTACATCGTCGCCGTCAGGAAACGGTCGGAATATTGCTCGTAAACATTGTCAAAGCCGATGCTGAAAAGTCCGCGCTGCTCTGCCTCCCGCACCGCATAGGGCTTGTCTTCCTGATAGGCAATCACATCCGCCCCCGCCTCTTGCAGCCGGGCGACGCCTTCCCGCTCAGCGCTCTCGTTGTCCCACCCTCCGGTATAATAAACGAGCAGCTTTGCCTCCGGATTGGAAACGCGCATCCCCATCGCGTAAGCATTGATATTGCGGTTAATCTCAGAATTCGGCATAGGCGCTACATAGCCGAGCACCCCTGTACGGCTTTCGGTTCCTGCAATGATGCCCGCCAAATACCGCATTTGGTACAGGCGGGCAAAATATGTGGTGCAGTTTTTTTCCGTTCCCTTGCCGGAAACGGAAAAGAACACAACATCGGGATATTGTTGCGCAATATGGTTCACATGCTCCCCATATCCGTAACTGGTCAGAAAGACGACATTCACGCCCTGGCTCACCAGCTCCTTTACGGCGGCAAACAGATCCACGGCGTCCTCTTTGACGTTTTCCTTCACTTTGAGAATACTGGAATGCAACTGGCAGGCATGCAAAAGCCCGTTGTAATGACTCCCGTTCCAGCCCATATCTGCTTTGGAGCCGACGAGTACGCAGCCAATGGTGATCTGCCGTTCCATCTCAGGAAGCCGAAAACTTCGAATCACAGCAACCAACGCAATGATAATGAGCCCTGCCAAGACAAACGGCAGGTTACGCTCCACCCACTCCTTGCCCTTCAATTTTTACGCCCTCCACATACCAGTTAAAATTATTCAGCATCTCGTGATCTGACATAGATTCCCCCGCCTCAATGCGGATACGCCCCGCATTATCCTTGATCGGACCGTAAAACACATCAAATGCCCTGCTCCGGAGCCTTTGATTGGCCGCCTGCACTCTCACCAGCACCTCTATCGGAATATGGGCGGGCTGTGAAAGAGAAACGACGCCGTCTTCCATATTCACCCACTCATTGCTTCCGTGAAACTTTCCCTGCAAGCATCTAAGAATTTCCCTGCGGTAATAAACATTCCAATTCCAAACGCAAGCGGTTAAATAAGTATCGGGAAACGCATCAACATTATTATAGTTGTATCCGATGGACCATATCCCCCGCGTATCCGCTTCCCAATGCGGCTGGAGAGAATTGGTATGCAGAGTCATGACGTCAATCCGATGCCGCTCAAAAAGCGCCCGGGACGCTTCCCCTGCCGGCGTATCCTCCGTCCATGAGTTGCAGTAGCGAACATACACAGTCGCATCCGGACGGACGCTCCTAACCCCCAATGTGAACGCATTGATTCCCCGGATGACCTCCGGAATCGGAAAAGCTGCCACATAACCGATTTCCCCCGTCTGCGTCTTCATCCCCGCTATAATGCCGGACAGATAACGCACTTGATACATACGGCCGAAAAACGAGGACATATTTTTCCGATGCGTAGTCCCTCCCGCAAGGAAAAAATAAATCTCAGGATATGCCTCGGCAGCCAATTCCATATCCGGACTATAATCAGCGGCTCCGCCTATAATGATTCGACAGTTTTCGTCCTGGATAAGGTCGGCAATTTCCTTGTAGCAATCGGCAGGAACTCTCTCCCGATAGACAATATCTAAATTGAGCGGATTCCGCAGGGATTCCAGCGCATCGTAATGCGCCTGTCCATAACTGCGGTCCGTGCGTGTTCCGCGCAGGAGCACGCCGATTTTTGTGGTTTTTGCGGTCACATTCGTATCCAACCGGCTATTGTTGATATGAAGAATTCCCACGATTGCAGCAGCGAGAATCAGGAACGCGAAGAAGATGACCTTTCGCACAGGCGTCATCCCTCCCGATGTTTAATGGTTCATAAATTGCAGGCTTCCGAAGAACGAAGCGATTCATCGAAAACAACAGGTTCCATGATATATTCTATTTTTACGCCGTCATGTTGGCGCCGCCCCCATGCGTCCATGATCCGTTCAATGACCTTGTCCATATCCTGCTCCGACAGCTCCGGCAGGAACAGGAAAAATTGAGTCGGCTTGTTTTGCATAATGATGTCGCTTTTGCGGAGCTTTTTTTGCAGGAGCCAGCAAAAGCGCTCCGCTTCCTCGTGAAGATATTTCTCGTCGCCCGACAGGGCGAACAGCATCTTGACAGCTTTTCCGCCGTGCCGCGTATAAAACCGCTTGACAAAGCGATAAATGAAGGAAAACGGTTCCGGTCCAAGCACAAAGGGAACATTCCCCTCATTTCTCTCTTCAATGATTTGCGAGATACGGATAAATTCCCGTCTGAGGTTTTCTTTGCCGGAACCCGGTTCCACCTCCTTGCGATGGATTGCATAACCGTGCTTCCCATTTTGCTTTGCCGTGTAAAGCGCGCCGTCTGCCAACGGAAACAGCGTCCCGTAATCCCGACCGTGCTCCGGCACCATCGCGACGCCCACCGATATCCCCAAAGGGATATCCAGGGCCTTGCCCAACAAATTTTTCGCTTCCCCGACAAACTGATCATTCAATCTCTGCGTCAGAACCGCTACGGCCTCCTCCTTCTGCAAATCGCAGAAAAAAGCCAAGAACTCGTCGCCGCCGGCCCTGGCGACCACATCCTCTTCCCGCACATTATGCCTGACGACATCCGCAAACGCCGCCAGCACGCGGTCCCCCATTTCATGCCCGTACAGATCATTGACAAGCTTAAAGTTGTCGAGATCAAAAAACATCAGCGCGCCCATTCGGCTTTCGCATAGCTTCGCTATCCGCGCGGTTCCGCTCGCTTTGTTCAGAAGACCTGTCAACCTGTCAATGGCAACCTCTTCCGTCAGGCTTTCGATTGTCTTTGTGTTTGTAACGGTATTCTGGATCCGCCGAATAAGAACCTCTTTATTGAACGGCTTTCGGATGAAATCGGAAGCCCCCACCTTCAAGCTGCGGCGTTCCGTCTCGCTGTCCTCCGCCCCGGTCAGGAAAATGACAGGCGTCCGGCTGCGCCCGGTCCGCTCTTCCATCTGCCGCAGCGCACGGAAAGTCTCAAATCCATCCATCTCAGGCATCATGATGTCCAGCAGGATCAAATCCGGCGTATGCGTCTCCATGAACTTCAGCAAGTCTTTTCCGGAGCGCAAACAGCTGACGCGCATATCCTGATCGCCCAATATGGCTTTCGCGTTTGTCAGGCTCATGACCTCATCGTCTACAACAACAATCCAGTAATTCATTGCCTGCCCTGATCTCCTTTGCAATTTTCGTCGTACCGGCAGTATTGTTTCATGTCTTCGTCAAGTATTTCGACGGGTCGAAGGAAAAATCCCGTGTCAACGCCAAAAGTTCGGTTCCTGAAATCTCCTTTTCTATCGTCTTCGGGGAATCATCCTTCAAATTGATGGTGACGGGTTTTTCCAGCATCTTCCGCTTCCTGTCCGCGAAAATGCAGACCGTCGGGGTTCTCGTGTGCCCGAATTCGCATTTCGTCACGATGCCGTACCCGTAGAAAGTTTTCAATATCGTGCCCAACGGATAGATCGCCACATTGTCAAAAAACTGCCGCAAGAGCTCCTCCTCGAAATGCCCCTGGCTGATCTTCATGATGCCATACGCAACGGAAGGCGTGTAGGCTTTCTTGTATGGCCTCTCGCTGGTCAGCGCATCGTAAACGTCCGCGATAGCGACCATCTTCGCGAACCGATGCATCTTCTCGCCCTTGATGCCTCTCGGATAGCCTTTCCCGTTGACCCGCTCATGATGCTGCGCAGCAATTGCCGCAAGGATGCTCGCTTTCGGGAGCATCCATTCATACTCGCTGATCCGGTGAGCCCCCTCCATCGGATGCCGCTTCATTGACTCAAACTCTTGGGCTGTCAGGCGTCCCTTCTTGTTCAAGAGTTCAGCGGGAATCATGACCTTCCCCAAATCATGCAGGAGCCCTCCCATGACAAGAGTCCTCATGTCCTCGTCGGAAAGATTGGAGAATTTCCCGATCATGGCAGAGAGCACCGCGACATTGACGCTATGGGCAAAGGTATAGGCGTCGTGCAATCGTATATCCGTAAGCTGCACCAAATGCTCGCGGCGCGCAAACACATCCGTGACAATGCGGTCCGTGATTTTCGTCAGCCCATCCGTATCCATCGCCTTCTTGCCTGAAACGTCGTTGAAGACGTCATGCACCATCTGGATGGCATCCATGCGGGTCTTTTCCTGCACCAGGTCCTCCGGTATTTCCACCTCAAATCTGGGGTCTACGGTGCTTACAGAAATCGAAGGGATGCCGATTTTTTTCATCTGCCTGATATATTGGTTTGTTAATGGTTTGCCCTTGACGAGATAGGCGGCGCCTGCCTTAGAGTAAATGCTCTGTCCAACCACCATGCCTTCCCGCAGGCTTTTGACCGGAATTGACAGCAAAAAAATCCCCTCCGTTGGCTTCGATTGCTCATACTTTTTCTCATTTTATTATACCGTAAGCGTGCAAGAAAAAAAACAGAAAAATGTCTCTATTGGCCGTTTATTCCGCAAAAAAAGACTTCCGCACGTTTTGCACTGTGCGGAAGCCTCATCCGAAGACATGTGCCTATCACGGCAAAAGGCTTTTGTCCGTGTAGTCCACAAATTGTGTGTACACCATGTGATATTCATCCGTAATATAGGATTTTACATAGTCAAAATAATCGTGCTTCGTGGTGCTGGCCGGTCTGAAAGCGGCCAACGAAGGCAACGAAATCTGCTGAGCTTTCTCGAACTTATGAGGACCAGTATATTGGCTGTCATCAATCCTTCGGGCGGCGATGAACCCGATAATCTTCCCTCCGCCTATGATCGTCACCTTGCTCCTCGGTGCCCAAATGACCCCCTTGAACACACGCCCATGCGGGATAAGAACTGTAATCGGCCCCGGCGTGCTGGTTGACGACTGGACGAGCGTCGAAGGAATAGCGCTGCGATCGCCGCCTACGATTTTGAGCAAAGGCTCCTTGTCCTGAAGTATTTCTCCCGGCTTGTAATCCCGGTTTATTTTTGGAGCTTCTGCCTTTTTTATCGCCTCTGTCGCAACCCATGGCCCGTCATCGTCGTCCCGATTGGGATCCGGCCCGTCATAAGCAAATACAAACGGCTTAATCTTCCCAAGCTCCTCATCGAACTTTTTCTTTTCATCATCATTGTTATAGTCATAGTAGTCCGGTTTCCATGTCATGTGAAACGTAACGCCGCATACTGATGTTAGACCGCCCGTTTTAAATGTTTCACCGTTTACTGTCACCGGAGCACGGTTGGATATCTGGACAGGCTCGCTTTCCAGCCGGGCGTAAATCGGAACATTAGGATTAATCTTGATGGCATCAGTATCAGTACTCGCAATTTTTCCTATGTATATATCGGCAAACCGATCGCATTTCCCATAATTATTTTTTGTGACATTGTCCCGATCGAGAAAAAGACCAATAATCTCCTTCCCGTTATAAAGTACGGAATTAGGCGATTCAAACCGAAAAACCTGTGTCAAAACGGTATTTTTGCAATCGTCGCCCGCTGTGGCGTAGATCGGCTCGGCGCAAATGCCGTCCGTGATATCATTGCCGTCCTTGTCCTTGTCCTTAAAGCCGATAACGCCGTCACGGGCCCCCCATTCGACTTCCTTATAATCGAACTTTGAATCAGACAGCAAATAATAAAGATTGGTCCTGCCATAAGCCTTAGAGGAAAAATCGTCATGATGTTTCGGATCCGACGCTCCGGTCGTCCCCACTAAGTTCCCGTTCGTATCGTAAATATTGCTGACATAATTGGCAATCGATTCCCAATAATAATTGGGGATAATGTCATTGATATGTCCGCTGACCATTGGCAGCAGTTCCTCGACCGTAGAGTTCGTCGCCCCGTCCAGCATCGCCATGGCCGACACATTTACTGTCAATTCATTCACCCCGAAAATGCGGGCGAAAAACGTGGTAACTTTGTCCTCAAGGTCCACGCGATAGCAGAACTGCCTCGACGACGACGTCGTCGTCGTGATTTGCGTGGTTCCGCCCGCCGCCTGCGTCGTCGTTGAAGACGTGGATTCCTGGGTTGCGCTCCACATGCTGTCTTCCTTGATATCCAAATCGCTGCGGTAGTTCTTTTGCACGTAGTTTTGGCCTTGCGCATGTACTTCAGTTGGAACCTTGTCAAGCTTCGTGAACGTATAATCGTCGGCGGAGAACGTCGCCGATTTTCCGGCTTCTCCCCCCGTGATGCTCGTGGGAAGTTTGACAAGACGTCCCTTGCCCTTCTCCGACATAGTGTAGCCGATAAGCTCACTGTCCGCGTATTGCGCAACACCTGCCAGCGCGGCGGCGTCGGCAGCGTTCTGAAGACGGGTGCGATGCTGGTAGTAGTTTCCGAAATCAATGGCGAAAGCGACGAACATCATCAAAAACCAAATCGCCAGCGCAGTAAAAACGATAAAAGCGCCGCGCTGTTCTCCCGCGATTCTTTTTTTCAAAAGCTCTTTCATCGAAACTCGCCTCATTTCCTCACCCATCGCTCCGCAACTCCTCCCATATAGTTCCCGGCTCCACGTTCAATCGTTCCGCTTCGCCTCTCCCCATCTCCAACGCCGCGTCCGCTTCCCTGCAAAAACCGATACCCAGCCAAGGTCGAAGGCCGTGCGCCACTTTGAGAACCTGCCACCCTCCGCTGCTCTCCCGCCGCTTCAAAAATACTACGTCAATGGCGAACCGCATAAAACACATTTGAACGCCGGAACAGGGAACGATAAGCAGCGCATGGGACGGCGCTATGGCTTTCCTGCCCATCAGACCGAGAAAACGCCGCCAAAAATTATCCGCAATCTCTACATTCAAAAGGGGAGCGCCTTCCGACGCCCCCCTTAACTTCCATATCGCCGTCCGTCCCGCCATAAGGAAGCGCCCCTTTCCGCCAGTATCCCCGACGTCACATATGCTTCAGCAGGAACAGCAGCGACGGCAGCAGCACGACAACAAACAGCGCCGGGAAAATGAACAGCACCAGCGGGAAGACAATCTTGACCGGGGCGCGAAGAGCCTCCGCCTTCGCCGCCTGACGGCGGCGCTCCCGCATATTGTCCGCCTGGTTCACCAGCGTATTGGCAATACTGGTGCCAAGCCGCTCCGCCTGGATGATGGACGTCGTAAACAGGTACACTTCCTGCACATCGCAGCGGCGTGCCATTTGCTGCAACGAGTGCTTTCTCATCATGCCCATGCGAACGTCACGCTGCATACGCTCGCACTCTTCAATGAACGGCCCTTTCATGCGGGCCACGATCTTCGCAATCCCACTGTCGAAAGACAACCCCGCCTGCACGCTGACGCAAAGGAGATCAAGGAACTCCGGGAGCTGTCGTATAATCTGCTTTTGCCGCTCGCGGATAATCGAATTCAAAATGGCGAAAGGCAAAAGCGCCCCCATAACTCCACCAAAAACGAACAAAGCAACCCGTTGGATGAAGGGTAAATCAGTGCCCGACAAAAGATAAAACGCCAACAGAAGGCACGCGCCCACACACAACACCCAGCCACAGACAAAGGCAGTAACGCTCCAAACGCCCTGCTTTCCCGCCAGCATGATACGATGCTCAAGCCGATCATGGATGCCCTTCGGAGCAAAAAGCAACAAGAATTCAGTGAACGATCGGAAGAGCGGCGTGATTGTGCGCTCCACGAATGGGATATCCGAAAGAGTCGTCGCCGTCGCACGCTCCGTTTGCACCTGTGCCCCGTACTTGAGCTTCCGCAAGCGTTGATGCATTTGCGTCTCCGGCACCAGCCGTGTCTTCACGATATACCGAAGCAGCAGAAAGACGCAAATCGCGCCCGCCGCGGATATCAGCAGTACCAACATACGCTATCTGCTCCCCTACATGTAATCCTTCTGCGGCGATTCCGCGAAAAGACTGGGCGGAACCTCGACGCCGTGCAGCCGGAACTTGTCCATGAAACTGGGCTGCAATCCTGTGGATACAAAATTCCCCACCGTTTTCCCTTTTTCGTCGATATGAGACTGCACAAAACGGAAAAGATCCTGCAAAACAATGGTGTCGCCTTCCATCTTCTGCACCTCGGTAATATACGTAACCTTGCGGCTGCCGTCCTGGATACGGGACTGCTGCAGAATCAGGTCGATGGCCGAAGACACCTGCTCGCGAATCGCCCGCACGGGGAAATCCATCCCCGCCATCAGCACCATCGTCTCCAGACGCGACAATGCGTCTCTCGGGCTGTTGGCGTGGGCCGTAGTCAGCGAACCGTCATGGCCCGTGTTCATGGCCTGCAGCATATCCAGCGCCTCGCCGGAACGAACCTCACCGACGATGATACGATCCGGCCGCATACGGAGCGAATTCCGCACAAGGTCGCGAATGGTGATCTCGCCCTTGCCTTCGATATTCGCCGGACGCGCTTCCAGCGTCACCACATGCGGCTGCTGAAGCCGAAGTTCCGCCGCGTCCTCGATGGTCACGATGCGCTCGTCCCCCGGAATGAACGAAGAAAGCACGTTCAGCGTCGTCGTCTTGCCGGAACCGGTACCGCCGGAAACGAGGATATTGAGCCGCGCCTTGACGCATGCTCTGAGAAACTCCGCCATTTCCTCGCTCATGGTCCCGAAGCTGATCAGATTTTCCACCGACAGCGCCGATTTGGAAAACTTTCGAATCGTCACGCAGGGTCCCACCAACGAAAGCGGCTGGATGATGATATTGACGCGGGATCCGTCTGCAAGACGCGCATCCACCAACGGCGAGGACTCATCCACGCGACGCCCCAACGGACTCAGGATACGCTCGATGATATTCATCAAATGGGACTCGTCATGGAACTGCACCTTCGTCAAGGACAGCTTTCCTTCTCGCTCCACGAAAATCTGCTTTGGACCGTTGACCATGACCTCGGTAATCGTATCGTCCTTTAGTAGCGGCTCCAAGGGGCCCAATCCCAGCATCTCGTCACAGATATCGGCCACGATGCGCGCCCGATCGCCTCTCGGCACGGCAAAGGGATTGTCGTCCAATACCCGATTGCAATAGGAAGTAATGAGCGCCTCGACCTCTTCGCGGGAATTATCGCGCCTCGCAAGCATCTGCCGCTCCTCGGCATTCATCTCGTCCACGATCCGCCGATGGATATCAAGCTTGATTTCTTGATAGGCGTCTTCCGTCGCTTTCGAGCGCCGTCCGGCAAAAATAGGCCTCTGCCGAAGCACCTCGCCCGCAGGCCGACCCAGACGTTCCAATAATGCTGACATCTATGTCCCACTCCATTTCCGCCGCACGGCGACTATCCTCATAGCTGTGAGGATGGTGCTTGGTACTCTTTGTACATGGAATAAACGATTTTATAGTTTCCCGGCAGCATATAACCGACAAAGCCCGCCCCCGGAAAATTGTTCCGGCTTACATCCAATGTAACCGTCACCGAAGAATTATCTCCGTCCTCAATTGTGATGCTGTTCAAAGAATAAAGACGCGTCAAAAGCTTTTGACTCTTCCCGGCATCTTGGATTGCCTGATAATAATCATTGCCTTGAATAGATGCGGCTCGCGCGCTTTCGCGAGCTAAATTAGACAACGTCAAGTAATCGGAAAACAGGAGTCCGGCAAAAAGAATGCCAAAACACAGCATCAAAAAGAAAGGCAGCACCAAGGCGAATTCCAGTACGGCTTGTCCCTTCTGTTTTTTCATGGCGCCCCTCCTTGAATGGAAGGATTGCCTCCCGAAACCGAGAGGCTTTCCATGCTGACCGAAAAAACAATAACCATTATGGATTTGTAGGAGAATTGCTGGTATTGCTGCCAGCCTTATCAACTTCATTTCCTACACTTGTAAAAACAGCCTTTATCTTGTCCTGCAACCCTCCGGCGTTCGTAAGCGCCATCGCAATGACCACAACAAAAGCCAAAATCAATGCATATTCCACGATGCCCTGCCCCTTTTCACCCAGGCTGCGCATCAAACATCTCTCCTTGATACAATTCTGGATTTTTTGCAACATCATGACCATCTCCCTTAAAAATATAAAATCTAACTTCGAATATATTCAAGCCCTAAGGCCCAAATATCAAAACAAGCACACCTTCCGAAACACATTTGCCGTATACTCATCAAACTTCAATATCAACGATACGCTTGATAACGATGAATCCTATCAACTCCAACACCAGCGCCGCTCCGATGGCTAAACGCCCGATTTGATCCTCCCACAACGGTGCAAGGTACGACGGATTCATAACACTGAGTATCGCCGCCAAAGCAATCGGCAAAAGCGCCAGCACCCAACCCGAAGCTCGGCCCTGCGCCGTCAATGCCATCACTTCCCGCCGCATACGGATGCGCTCATTGATAGTGTTGCTAATCGTGTCTAGAATCTGTGCCAGATTTCCACCCACTTGGTGCTGAATTAGAACGGCGGCAATCACAAGGGAAAAATCCGGACATCCCACCCGCATGTCCATAGTCTCCAAAGCGTCTTCCATACGGGTTCCCAACTTCATTTCCCGTATCGTCTGGGCAAACTCCTCACTGATGGGCGGCTCCATTTCCTTGGAAATCAACTCCATCGCCTGCAAAAAGCTGAAGCCTGCCCGCAGAGCATTGGCCACGGTCGTGAGACAGTCGCTGAGTTGATTGACAAAATCCTTGCGGCGTTTGTCGATACGGTAGAGAACATAGAACCATTCGCCGACAAGAGCCGCAAACACCACAATCAACGCAGAAGACAGCTTCATGGTCAAAAGAAAAACAGCGAAACCGGCCAACACACCGCCTATTGCCGCCATGACGAGAAATTCAGAACCAAGGATTGGCAACCCCGCCTGCTGCATTTTCAGGTCGAGGGTTTCCGCTTGCTTTATCTTGACCAAATACTTTGCCATACGTTTGACAAAGTCCATGATCTTCTCGCCAGTCTGCTTATCCTGCTGCGCCTCGGGCATCGAATCCCTGAGATACATACCGTCAGCGTAAAAACGCATACGCTGGCGGAGAACAGTGCGGCTCCTGCGTGTATATTCGATGAAAAACACGAACATCAGAAAAACGAGGACGCCGCACGCTACGGCAATCAGAATGGTCATGGCTCACCCCACCGAATCCGATGTCCTATGATGTCCTTCGACAGCCGGCCGATTTGTTTGGACAGCGGCGTATCCGGCTGGATGTCCACAGCCATGCGCCCGCTGTTGGCCGCAGCTGAGACGAGAAGATACTCGTTTGGCAAAATGGCGCTGATTAGATATTCCAACTCTTTTTCCAAGATTTTCCGTTCCTCGTCCGTACATGGAGAAACACGAGTAAAAATAGTCTTTACGCGTGATTCGTAATCCGGCCACGCCTTAAAAATTTCCAAGGCCCGTTTCATGTGCAAAACCTCGTAGCCGCCGCCTACCATGGCCACCATATAAGTGGTATTAGCCAGTTCCGATGCAGCCACGGAGATAGGATTGAATCCCGGCGGCAAATCAATCAGCACATATCGGAACAGGCTTTGCGCCATGCGTACCATATCCTCGAAATGGGCAATCTCAACCATCTCAGCTAATTCCGGCATCTTGGTCCCGCAAAGCACTCGGATATTTTCCGCTTCCGGCACCGGTACAAAATAAGAACTCAAGGTAACCGGCGAAAGGAATTTGACGTCTCGGGTCGCTTCCACAATAGTGCTTTTAGGCTCCAGATTGAAAAAGACAGCCATATCCCCAAACTGCAAATCCGCGTCTATAATACCCACCGGTTCACCGATTTGGGCTGCAAGACTCATGGCCAAATTCGCAATCAACGTTGTCTTTCCACTCTTGCCTTTCGGACTGAAAAAGGCCATCACCTCCGACCCTCGGGCCATGCCATTCTTACCAAAGATTTGGACAGCCTGTGTCAATTCCTCGCCGGAGAAAGGCTTCACAAGGAATCCTTTGGCGCCCGCCTGAACCATCTGTTCGGAATCCGCAGCATCCCAGTGACTGCTGGCACAAATCAACACCGCACTCGGGAAAGAGGCAATAAATTCCGGAATCAGTGCAAGATTGCCCTTCACATCAATATCCAGAAGAACGATGTTGGGCTTGAACATCGCCGACTGCCCCAAAGCGTCCCCGGCATGCTGATATCGAGCCGCCAGCGTAAATCCAGGCGTACTGCTGATCACACCGGACAAACGCTCCAAAGTCAGACGATCGTTTTCAATCAAAATAACTTGATAATCCACTTGCCAGCACCTACCCTAATTAGTTGAAGATGCGTTTGAACCACGAGGACACGCCGGAATCCGCATCAGCCTGCTCCTCCACCTCAAGATTCGTGAGACGCGCTACCAATGCCCGCAAATCCCGCGCCAACGCCGTATTCGCGGAACGCACCAAAGGAACACCCGCCATCGTGGCGTCCCATGCGGCACTAAAATCATTGGAAAGAATATGGTAAAACGGCTCCCCGAGAATATGCTCCACATCCTCAAGGTCAATCTTGGTCTTGGAATTGCTGCGGTTCAACACGAGCCGGATTTTGCTGGACTCATAGCCGAGACTGCGAATCGTATCGGAACCAATCTTCATGTTCTTAATGGTCGGAATGAAATCTACAATGCCCAAGAATGTAATAATGGTGCTCATATCCATGATCATCAGGTTCGTCTCGCTGAAAGCTGACGTGGTGTCCACTACTACAAAATCGAAATGGAACTGAAGCTGCTGCAAGATATGCTGCACGGACATCCCCGACATATTGTACGCCTCATCGAGACGAAGCGGCGCCGCCATTACCGAAAAAGAGATGGCGTCGCATTGATAAACGTCAAGGAACTGCATCACATCGAAATAATCCGCGTTCGTTTCCGCCGCTCTCTGCGCGTCCGCAATCGTACGCTCCGGCACGAGGTGAAGATAATTACAGACGTCGCCGAACTGTAGATCGACGTCCACAAGGCAGACACGAAATCCCAGCCGTGCCAACTCGGCGGCCATATTGATAGCGACCAACGTCTTGCCTACAGCAGACGCTGTGCTGAATACCGTAATGACACTGCCACGACGCCCTTGCTCATCCATGCGTTCTTCCATGCGCGCGGCCTCCTTTCCAGACTAGTCTTTCGCAGCAGATTACTCCTTGCTCGTTTGCGTTTCCGAATTTTCTTTCCCCGGTTCTTCGGACGTCGCTACATCATCAGGTGGGAACTCAATCCTCGCCCATGCGTTGCCCGGACGCACACGGGACACGGAGTCCCCATCTGCGCGCCACTTGGCCACATCCGCCTCCCGCGCCTTTCGCGCGCGTTCCTCTTCCTCAATCTCCGCCGGCGTTTTTTCAGCCGCTTTGACATTTCCGCCACTGCGCTTCTCGCTCTGGTCAGAGCCTGTCTGTGCATCTGAATCTTCCGGCGTCGATTCGGCTTGCGCCGCGTTAGCCGCTTCTGCGGCTGCCGCGTCATCCTCCGGGAAATACACCCGATTCCAAGCGTTAGCCGGGCGCACACGCGGTACGTTATTTTCGCGGGCGCGCCACTCAGCTTCGATTGCCTCTTGCTCTTTGCGAGCTTTTTCCTCTTCCGCTTTCGCCTCCGCGGCCTTACGATCCTCGTTGACGTCCACGTCTTTCCTGGCTTTCTCTTCTTCGCGGCCTTTGTTGTAATAATCCTGCATTTTTTCCGACATGCGTGCCGGCGTATTCTCGTCCACGATAACCGGCGTAATCAGAATAATCAGCTCACGCCGCTCCGTGGAACTCTCCGTATGCTTGAAGAACTCTCCGATAATCGGGATGTCACCCAGCAACGGCACCTTGGAAACTGTCTTGACGTCCTCTGAATTCAAGAGGCCGCCCACAACCATGGTGGAACCATTGTCCAGATTTACAATAGAATGAGCTTCCCGAGCCGTAATAGCAGGCACAGTGGTGGAGCTAGTTACCACAGAATTTGACGGATCGAGACGGCTGACCCCCGCATGGACTTCAGCCGTAATCATACCATTTTCCCCGACTGTGGGCCGGATATGGAGGCGAATACCGTAGTCCTTCCACTCAATAGTCTGACCGCCGTCGCGATGATCAACCGGCACCGGGAGCTGGCCGCCGATGAAGATTTTCGCCTTTGCTCCGCTCATAGTGGATACGCTCGGGCGAGAAAGTACTTTGGCCTTCCCTTGCTGAATCAAAAGATTCAGCGAAGCGTTGATCTTTGAAAAATGATTCCACGGCCAGAATCTGCTGTCATGAGAATCCACGAAAGACTCTCCACCATAGAACCGGCCTATGGTCGAAAACTGTATTCCGCCTTCAGTATCCGTACCGGTATATTTGAGACCAATATCCTTCGCGTCACTACTGGAAATTTCTATCAACTGTGCTTCTAATCGTATTTGGGCGGGATTCTCAATAGTCAATAAATCAATGACGTTCGGATAAATCCTGGTGGAACGGTAATCAAAATCGTACTCGAAATCGCTGCCGCTGGATATGCCGCTCGTCGCAGACGCGGACCCCGAATCCGTACTGTCTTTCTCTTTCGTGTCCCCCGTATAAAGGCTCGCCACCTGTAATGCCATATCATGCTCAGACTGATTTCTTACCGAACCGCGCAGAAGCACACGACGTGAGGATCCGTCTCCAATAGACACCACTTGCACTCTGACCTTCGGCAAGCCAATCATTTGCTGGATGGCTCGCGCCTGCCCCATATCGTCAATGCCCACGGTAATGGTATAATCCTCCACCATACCATTTTCGTACCAAACATAAAGTGTAGTGGAACCGGATCCAACGCCCACAATCAGTACCTGTGAATCAAATCCCGAAGGCCGTACAATATCCGCCACCGCAGGATTCGCGATGGCAATATTGGTAATCGGCATCGATCCCTCGAAGAGAAAGCTGCCGTTCAAATCAATATCGATGAATTCCGCCGCCTGCGCTGCAGGAGTAAAAAAAACCGTCCCCATAAAACCAAGCGCCGCAACGCTATATTTCATACGATTCATACCTTATTTCCCCCTGCTCGCTTTTGTCCCGCGAATAATCTCCATCTGGCTCCCCGGATCCGACGAACTAATCGGCGGGGCGGGATTCGAAGCCTGCGGCGTTGACGGTGCGGGAGGCGAGGACGGTGCCGACGTCGCCCGGCCCTTGAAGAAGCTGTATTCCGTATCCAACATAAACTTATTGGTTGGTTTATAAGGCCGAAGCGCGAGATAAAGCTGCCCCGCCTGTGCCGCTACAGCAAGCCGGAGTTCTTCTTCGGGACGCACAGCCAACGTAGCCGTCATCGGTTTCCCGCCAAATGCAGCATCCGTTTTGCCTTGCAATTCGTTACTCTTTGTATCCTGATTTCCTTCCGTTCGTTCTGCTGTGCTGTTGACCCCCAAAAGCAACACGTTCTGTAATATAACTTCACCCGATATCTTGGTACTGTCCATCTTTTCAGTGATGAACATCACATCCACATAATCACCCGGCTTCATGAAACCGGAAACGCCCGTTACATCAGAAACGGCGATTGACATAGCCCGACGATCCGCCGGAATGATTCCAGTGAAACCGGAGTCCTTGATGTCCCGATAAAGCTTCCTCTCCGTGAGGATATCACCCGCCATAATAGCGACGCGCGTGGGCCGTCCCGCAAGTCCCTGGATTTCCGTCAATGCGCCTGCAGGAAGCATGGACTCCGGCACTTCCACGACTTGCAGCATACTGTCCTTGAGCTGTTCTCGTGCCTTGATATCAGTCTTTGCCTGGACGACTTTGACCATCTGCACAACCGGCTGCTGTGGCTGTTCTTGCTTCTCGCCGCTCCCAATCAAATGCGACAAGCCCCAATACAACAGTACAAACGTCAAAAGACCGGCCACTCCGGCCATAATCAAAAGCTGCTTGGGCGTAAAGCCCTCCATCAGAGAAGATATCTTCTCGTCAATTTTCACCGCGATTCCCCCCAGGACTGCCATAACCCCACTGTGCAGCCACATTATAAGATTCCCTTCACTTTCTCACTGAAAGCAAAGAAACTCAGCGCAAAAGGCCCCGACATTTTCCTATAAATGTCGGACTAACGCCTATATGACAAAAGCACTAAACCAGTTTCTTCATTCCCTATTCGAGGTTAACGTCTGCTGTGCAAACAATACACGACATAGCATTACTATGCCTTGCCCGACAAACCCCCTGACAAGGTGCTGAATTGACTTGCTGAGTGCTTCTTTTGATATTAAAGTAATTATAGCACAAACCTTTTGGGTTTTCCATACTGATAGCTTTGTTTTTTCCTCAAATCATTGATTCTATTGGAAAATTGTTAGCGTCAAGCGATTTTAGCCACATCGGGTCAGGCGAAAATAGCCACTCTCGAGTCAAGTAATTTTAGCCAACGGCTCAGA
>CAMVJN010000014.1 GCA_947167825.1 uncultured Selenomonadales bacterium
GGGCGCCGTCAAAGTCCTCCGTCGTGAAGGCCAGATGGAACTCGTTGTCCCCCAGATTGTACGGCTCCTTCCGATCCTTCAGCCAGGTCAGCTCCAAAAGATGATGGCTGTGACAGGCGTCGCCCAAATAGACGATGATGAAATTCTCGTCGGTGATGCGGCGCACCTCTTTCAGCCCCAGGGCTTCCTCATAAAACTTCATGCTGCGGTCCAAATCCAGCACATTGAGATTGTTGTGGGCAAATTGAAACATCGTTTTCGCTCCTCCCTTGCTTTCGATAATCTTTATATCCGTATACAGCAACAAAGAAAACGGGATTGATTTCCGCGCCGTAAAAGGGAACAAACTCAACTTCACGCACACAATATATCATTACAAACGCAAGGACTTTTTCAGACGGAGAAGCAGTCCCGGCGCAATTTGAAAACCGCCACGCATTTTGCGCGGCGGTCACCGATTTTTTATAAGGGTTTCAATTCGCGGGGACGGCTGCCGCCGCTGCGCTTCCGAATCGGGTGTCCATTTCGCTGCGGCCTTTGAAAATGCCGCCGTCCGCGATATTCAGGCTGCGGACGTGGACGTCCCCGACGAGCTGCCCCGTGGCGTGGATGCTCAGGTTGCCTTCGCAATCCACATTCCCGGTAACAGTCCCGGCCACAGTCAGGCTGCCCGCCTTGATATCGCCCTGCACATTGCCGCTTTCCCCGATCACCACATTGCCCGTAACGGAAATGCCGCCGTCGATGCGCCCGTCGATCCGGATATTGCCGGAACCCTGCATCTGTCCTGTAATGGTCGTCTCTTTCCCGATGATTGTCTCAATGTCCCCCGCGGGATTGTCGATATGTTTTTTCACGCTTCCGAACATGGTCCGCGCCTCTTTTCCCCTTGGATATATAACTGTTATTCGCCGCCGAGGTACAGGATTGGATTGACGAGTTCGCCATTCACATGCACCTCATAATGGACGTGCGGCCCGGTAGAAAATCCCGTGCTGCCCATATAGGCGATAATCTGCCCCTTTTGCACCGTCTCGCCGACGGTAACTGCAACAGCCTCCGCGTGCCCGTAGCGCGTCCAAATGCCATTGCCATGATCGATGTCCACCATATTTCCGTAACCGCCGGAATTCCAGCCCGCCGCCGTGACCGTGCCGCTGGCCGCTGCAATAATCGGCGTGCCGTAATCGTTGGCGATATCGATTCCCGGATGGAAATCCGACCCGCCCCAGCGCAGACCGTAAGGCGAGCTGACATCGCCGCTGGCCGGCCAAAGAGACGGCAGACAGGCTGAAAGCTGATTATGGTAGCCGATGACCCGCTGCTGCTCATGAAGAGCTTCGCGGACACGCTCCAAGTTCTCGCGGCTCATCGCAAGACGATTGCGAATATTGTCCAGCGCGTTATTCACGTTTCGCACGTTCGGCTCGATCCACGGACCGCCCTGACCGTCCGCCGCCGGATGCGCCGGAATATCTTGCGGCAATCCCTCAACCGGCTCCGCAGACGCGTCCTGTGTCTCCGCAGCGACAGGATCGGCTCCCGCCATCTGGCGAAGCTCGCGCTCGATTTCATTGACCTTGTCCATTTCATCCTGCAGCTCATTGGCTTTTTTCGCCAAGCTGGAAAGCTGCTCCTGCTGCGCCGCGTTGACGGTGCGAAGGTCGCGAAGCTCCTGCTGGTCGCTGAACGAGTTGAACCCGCTGTAGACCGAATAACCAAAAGAACCTACGAATAAAGCCGCGGCCGCCGCGCAGGAAAATGCCGCGTATTTGACCAAATGCATCGGAAGGCGGATGCTGTGCATTTTCTCGCCCTGATCGGGAATAATCTTAATGACGTATTCCCGGGTTGCATCCGATGAAGATCGGCTGTCCAAAAGTAACGCCCCCAAATACAAAAACCAATAACTGACACCGATAAAAGACGGGACCCCAACCCGCCGCGAAAATATTTTTCGAGAGGTAAAAGTATTATACCACAAAACGATATGACAGGAAACTATGTCTAAAGACCCATGAATACAGAGCCAAAGGTATCGGATTTTTTGTTTGGTTTTATACGTTTCAGATATCCGGAAGCTGCCAGTCGATCGGCGTTTCCCCGACGCTTTCGAGGAACCCGTTGACGCGGGAGAAGGGACGGCTGCCGAAAAATCCGTAGCTGGCAGAAAGCGGGCTCGGATGCGGCGACTCGACGATGAAATGCTGCGGGTTCGTGATCATCGACTTCTTCTTCCGCGCGGGACCGCCCCAAAGGATGAACGCCAGCGGCTTTTCCCGTTCATTCAATAACGAGATGATCTTATCGGTGAAAATCTCCCAGCCGCGCCCGCGGTGGGAATTCGCCTGATGCTCGCGCACGGTCAGCACCGTGTTCAAAAGCAGTACGCCCTGCTCCGCCCAGGGCTTCAGGCAGCCGTTGTTCGGCATCTTGCAGCCGAGATCGGAAGCCAGCTCCTTGAAAATATTGACCAAGGAAGGCGGCGGCTGGACGCCCGGCTGCACCGAAAAGCTCAGCCCGTGCGCCTGCCCCGGCCCGTGGTATGGGTCCTGCCCGAGAATGACGACTTTCACATCCGCGTAGGCTGTGTAGTGCAGCGCGTTGAAAATCGCGTACATATCAGGATAGATTCGCGTCGTGCGATACTCGTGGATCAGGAACGCGCGAAGCTCGCGGTAATAAGGCTTCTGCAGCTCCTCGTTCAGATAATTCGCCCAGTCGTTATGAAAGATTTCCATATTATTATGCGCTCCCGTTTTATTATTATATTCCAGTATAATGAATGGACTTAAATCTGTAAATTCACTTCCATCCTTTTTTCAGGTTATGTTCGTTTGTTTCACGTGAAACATTCGGAAATGGATTCCTTAAAATTGCCTTAAAAGTCACGCAAATCTCTTCCCTTTTCCCCGCGGAAACGATAATATAAAAGAAGAAAAACCGAAGGAGGGATTGTGATGGACGAAAAGACGCGGATTTTCATCGTGGAGGATGAGAAGCGCATCGCGCGTTTTTTGCAGATGGAGCTGGAGCATGAGGGCTTTGTCACAGCGACGGAGTCCAACGGGCGGCGCGCTTATGAGCGGATTTTGCAGGAGAATTATGACCTCGTTTTGCTGGACTTGATGCTGCCGGAGATGGACGGGCTGACGATTTGCCAGAATGTCCGCAAGCTGTCGGACATCCCGATTATCATGCTGACGGCGAAGGACGATCTTGAAGACAAGGTGCAGGGACTCGACATCGGCGCCAACGACTATATGACGAAGCCCTTTGCCATCGAGGAGCTGTTGGCGCGGATTCGCGCGGTGCTTCGCGCGCACAAGCCTGCCGAACCCGCCGCAGACGGCGAGGTCCTCGTGACGCGGGACCTCGTGATGTACCCGGAACGGTACGAGGTCAAGGTCAAGGGCGAGCCGGTGGAGCTGACGAAGAAGGAATACCAGCTTCTCGAATATCTTTTGCGGAACAAACGCACCGTGCTGTCCCGGGACCAGATTCTTTCGACAGTCTGGGGCTACGATTACATCGGCGACACGAACGTAGTGGACGTTTACATCCGTTATCTTCGCTCGAAAATCGACGAACGCTTCGGCGAGAAATATATCCACACGATGCGGGGCGTAGGCTATGTCATTAAAGATTGATTGCCTCCGCGTCTCGACGAAGCTGATGCTGGTCAACGCGGCAATCCTGATCAGCATCCTGCTGTTGACGAGCCTTCTGACCGTTGCGGGACTCTATTTTTCCGTCTACCATCAGGCGGAAATGGAACTGCAGCGCTGTATCACCGAGGTTCGCCGCTCCATGGCGCACTCAGAAACGATGCGGGACGAGGAACTGCCGGAACCGATGCCTCCGGAGGCGAGGGAATGGGTGCTGCGGCAAAATCCCAACTGGGTGCCGCCTCCCCCGTTTCTGCGGCTTTTGTACCGCGAGGGCGTGCTGACGCCCGGTGTGGTGCTTCGCGTCGTGACCGCCGACGGGCGGAAGATTTTCGACAGCGCTTTGCACTATCCGACCATCGAGGAGGTCGCGTCCCACACGATTCCCGATCCGCCGTTCTGGGCGAACGCGGAAATGCAGGTCTCGCGTTTCGACAATTTCTATATGTACTATGAGCCTTTGACGCTGTCCTGGCGCGGTGAGGAATATCAGCTCCACTTCATCCGCATGATTACAGCGGAGCGCGACTTCCTGCGCTCGCTGGGGCACGGGCTGATCCTGACGAATCTCCTCGGCGTCGCCATCGCCCTTCTCGCCTGCTATTATGTCAGCCGCCGGGCGCTGAAGCCCATCCGTGACATCACCGAGGCGGCGCGGGCCATCGAGGTTTCCGATTTGAGCCGCCGCGTCGCGATGCCCGCCGCGAAGGACGAGCTTTCGGAGCTGGTGCAGACAATCAACCACATGCTGGACCGCTTGGAATCCGGCTTCGAGCAGCAGCGGCAGTTCGTTTCGGACGCGTCCCACGAGCTTCGCACGCCGGTCACGGTCATGCTCGGATACTCGGATATGCTGAGCCGCTGGGGCCGGGAGGACGCGGAGACGCTGGATGAGGGCATTTCCGCCATCCGCACCGAGGCGGAGAACATGAAGGCGCTGATCGAGCGCCTGCTGTTCCTCGCCCGCGCCGACCAAAAGCGGCAGGTGCTGAAAAAAGAGCAAATTGATTTTCAGGAGCTGCTGGCGGACGTGGCGAAAAAGGCCGACCTGGTCAAGGGCGCCCACAAGCTGGTCCTCGAAGCCAACGATCCGGGCGTGATTTTCGCCGACGAGGTGATCATGCGGCAGATGCTCCGCATTTTCATCGAAAACGCGTTCAAATACACGCCGACGGGCGGCACGATCACGTTGTCCTCTCGGCGCGGCAAAAACGCGCTGCAAGTCGAGATTCGGGACACCGGCATAGGCATCGCCCCCGAACATCAGGAGAAGATTTTCGAGCGATTCTACCGCGTGGACAGCTCGCGAACGAAGATCGGCGAAGGTACGGGCACAGGCGGCACCGGTCTCGGCCTTTCCATTGCCCGATGGATTGCCGAGACGCATGACATCGGGATAACGCTGGAAAGCGAGCCGGGCAAAGGAACGACAATACGACTGGCCATACCGCTGGCGGAAGACGCCGAGGCATAAAAAAGCAGCCGCAAGGATTTTTCATTTTCCTTGCGGCTGTATTGTTGGTATTCTCAAAGGATCGGGGAGGAATCGAGGAATACCTCGAACTCGTCGACAGGCATCGGTTTCGCGAACAGGAAGCCCTGGATGTTGTCGCAGCCCGCCGAGCGGAGGAATTCAAGCTGGAATCTTGTTTCTACTCCCTCGGCCACCGTGACCATGCCGAGGTTCTGGGCAATGCGGATAACGCCCAGGAGAACCGTCGCGGCGCTGGAGCTTGGCTCCAAGTCTCCGAGGAAGCGCATATCGAGCTTCAGCACATCCAAAGGAATATCCTTCAGCATATGCAGCGACGAATAACCGCTGCCGAAGTCGTCCACGTGGAGCTTGAAGCCTGCCTTGCGGAGCTTTTCGGAGGCGGTGATCAGCTGCTCCGGATCGTCCATATAGGCGGTCTCTGTTATTTCCAGCCGCAGCATCGACGGCGTCAGGTCATATTTCTGCAGCAGCGACAACAGGTCGCTGACAAGATCGGGCTGGAACAGGTTGACTCGGGAGACATTGACCGAAATCGGGATCGGCGCAAGGTCGCGTTCCCGCCTGTCGGCGAGATAGCGGCAAGTCAGCTCCCACATATAATGGTCGAGATTCGTGATGAAGCGGTTGTGCTCGAACAGCGAAATGAACCTGCCCGGCTCGATGATTCCCTTTTCCGGATGTTTCCAGCGGACAAGAGCCTCTGCGCTGACCGGCTTCTCAAAATTCAGACTGTAGATCGGCTGGAGGTAAAGCACGAAAGCGCCTGTCTCCAAAGCCTTCTGCATATCGTTCAGGATTTCCTGCTCGGCGAGTATGGCTTCACGCATCGGCTCGTCGTAATACGCATACCGCTTGTTGAAATTCCCCTTGATCGTAGATCGCGCCAGATTCGCGCGGTCGCACATGGCCGAAATATCCGTTTCCCTGTCGACAATCGGGTAGATGCCGGTATGAATGACGAGATTGTAGGCGAGGCCGAGGTTGTCGGACAGGAACCGCTGGCTTTGCAGCAGACCTTCGAGGTCGAAATCCTCCTCGCGCATGCAGAATGCGAACACATCGCCGCCGAGCCGTCCGCAGGCGCCTTTGCCGAGGACCTCGCGGGCCGTGGACGCGGCCAGCTGGACCAGGATGCTGTCGCCGACCTGCGTGCCGTAAACGTCGTTGATGATCTTGAAGCGATCGATATCGAAGGTGCCGAGCACATATTTCTCATCCGGATGCTCGTCGAGGATACGGCGCACCGAATGGAAAAAGGTGTCGCGATTGGAAATGCCCGTCAGACGGTCCAGGCGTTCATGGGAAAGCTCCGATTCACCGCCCCGCTCCGTTTCCAGCTCCTGCGTATCGACAATCAGGCAGACCAAAGGATGCCCGCCGTCCTTTTCCATATAATATTCGCCGAGGCAGGAAAGCGTCAGCGTCTGCCGGTCCTGCCGCTGCACGTGCATATAAAACGCCATCGGCATTTTTTCCTCGGCGATCATGCCGACAGACATACGGAAGCTGTCGAAATTGTCGTTCGGGATTGTTGTCAAAAGATCGGATCCCGCCGAGACAAGCGCGTTGTATTCCCTCGCGGTGTAGCCGCAGAGCATCGCGTAGGTCGGCGTGAAATACAGCGTCGACAGCGTGCCGTCCTCTGCCGATTCCTCAAGGACGATAATGCCGCTGTCGATGGCCTGGCTGCGCGAAAAAATGAACGATTCCAGGCTGGCAGGCGCGATATCTGTCTCCTTGCGCGGCAAATCCAAAAGATCCTCCGCCATCTGCAAAAGCAGCGCCATCCGGTACGGTTTGTACGCGAAACGGGACGCGCCGAGACGGATCGCCTTTTGGTTGATGTCGTCCTCCGGCGAGCCGGACAGCATGATGATCGGCAGCTCGCGGAATTTCGGCGAAAGGCGCAGACGCACCAGAAGCTCAAGGCCGTCCATGCGCGGCATCAGGATGTCCAGGAATAGCAGCGCCGTATCGGGATTGCGCTGCAAAAAGGCCAACGCCTCCACGCCGTCCGCCGCCTCATAAACGTGATCGTAATCGCAAAGTGTCTGGCGAATGAGCGAACGGCTCGTCTCATCGTCGTCCACAATCAAGATCTTTTTTTCCTTGTTGTCCACGTCCCCACCTCTTTCTGCTGGGTCCTTCCCGCAGGAACAACACCATTGACAGACTATTCAAATGGAAAATTCGACGCCGGATGAAAAAAATCCTTCCCATAGGCGCGAAGTTTTTCCGGAATTTATTTTTTACGCCCTGCGTCCCGTTTCCTTGCTTTTTCGGGCAATATAGCCTATAATGGAGACGAGTTCAAATTGCGGGCAAAAGTACAACCGGGAGGGGGCTCAGGCGTGTCGGAAACTATGGCTCGCGGAAAGGAAGAAGAATATGAACAATGTAAAAGTCTCCCTCAAGATTCTCTTGCTCGTCGTCATCGCGCTGGTCGGCATGGCAGTCATCGGTTTCCGTGGATGGTCCGGACTGTCGAAGGCCGGTTCGGACATGAACAAGATGTACTCCGAAAACCTGCAGGCCATTGCGCTGCTGGGCGACGAGATCGAAGCGATGCGCGTCATCCAAGTCCGCACCTATCAGGCCATCGCCGACCCGGTGCGCTACGCGGAAGTCAAGAAAGGCGCGGACAAGAAGGTCGCGGACTACGAAAAGAAGTGGGGCGAATACGAGAAGATTGCCGCCTCCATGCCGGAGCTTTCCGCTCAGGTCACCCAATGCAAGGCGGCGTGGCAGAAATACCACGCATCCTACGAAGGCACGATGAAGGCCGCCGCATCTGGCAACACTGCCACCGGCCTTGCCGAGTACAACCGCAGCATGAAGCAGGCGACGGTGGAGCTCCGGGACGGCCTCGCGAAACTCCTGAAGGCCACCGAGGAACACGCGGCGGCCATCAACACGCAGAACGACGCGGACAACCATGCCGCCGTCATTTCGATGACGCTCATCACTGTTGTCGCGGTAGTCATCCTGCTGGTGCTTTCCTTCATGCTCATCAAGGCAATCACGTTGCCGCTGGAGGAAATGATCACGCTCGCGGACAACCTGAAGAGCGGCAACTTCCATCGGACGGGCGAGCGCACCACCCGGGGCGACGAGTTCGGCGACGCCCAGCGCGCGATGTATGATATGCGCGCCTCGCTGAACAAATTCATGAAAGACGTTGCCAGCTCCGCAGGGCAGATCGCGGCGGCGGCGGAAGAGCTCACCGCGAACTCGTCCCAGACGGCGAAGGCGGCGCTCCAAGTCGCGGAGAACGTCACCGAAGCCTCCTCGCAGGTGGCGATCCAGCAGGGCGCGGTGGACAGCGGCAAGGAACGCATTGAAACCATTTCGAGCGCCGTGGACGGCATCCGCGTCGAGGCGCAAAAAGTCGCGGAAAATTCCAATTCGGCGGCGCAGGAAGCAGCCAGCGGCAACGGCGAGGTCGCGTCCTCCGTCGAGCAAATCAAGAACGTCGAGCACACCGTGCAGCAGACAGCCGAGCTGGTGGACAAGCTCGGCGAGCGCTCGAAGGAAATCGGCATGATTGTCGATACCATCTCCGGCATCGCCGGGCAGACAAACCTCCTCGCGCTGAACGCCGCCATCGAGGCGGCGCGCGCCGGGGAGCATGGCCGAGGATTCGCGGTGGTCGCCGAGGAAGTCCGAAAGCTGGCCGAGCAGTCCCAGACGGCGGCCCAGCAAATCGCGGACCTGATCGGCGCCATCCAGACCGACACCGGCAGCGCGGTGGCCGCCATGCAGGAAGGGCGTACGGCAGTTGTCGAGGGCGCCCAGTCCGTCGAAGGGCTGCGGACGGTCTTTGACCACATCCAAAACCTCATCGAGCAAGTCTCGGCAAAAGTGCAGGCTATGTCGGCGTCGGTGGCCGGTGTCGCCCAGGAAGCCGAAGGCATTTCCCGCGAGATGCAAAACATCGACAGCGGCGCGAAGCGCGTCGCCGACGAAATGCAGTCCGTCTCGGCGGCGGCGGAAGAACAGTCCGCCTCCTCCGACGAAATCTCGGCCGCCAGCAACGCGCTGGCGAAACTCGCAACGGAAATGCAGAACGACCTGAAGAAGTTCCAGTTCTAATACCAACCCCGGAGCAAGACAAAAATCCCGGAGCTGTTGCACTCCAACGGCTTCGGGATTTTTTCTGCGATTTTTTCCGTTCCTTATTTCACATAATGGATCCGCTTCGCGTCGTAACGGTCTTCCTGGGGCCTGCGCTTTGCCGGATATCCGAAAGCCACGATCGTGAACGCCTCGAGATTTTCCGGCATATTCACGGCCTTCGCCACCTTCGCCATCTGCGCCTTGTGGGGCGCGGTGCCGATCATCACGCCGCCCAGCCCTTGCGCTTCCAGCTCCAGCAGGATGTTTTCCGTGGCGATGGCGCAGTCGATTTGAGCGAATTCCGGCACGTTGAGCCCTTCCTTCCGGTAGGCGACAACGATCGCCGCCACCGCGTTCCTGACCGGCCCGGCGTAAGGCGTGGCGGTGCCCAGCTCGTCCAGCACGTCCCGGTTCGTGACGACGAAAAATTCCCAAGGTTGCTGGTTCTTCGCCGAGGGCGCGGCAAATGCCGCCCGCAGCACCTTGTCGATTTTCTCCTCTTCCACCGGCTTCGGCTCAAAATGCCGGACGCTGATACGCGTGAAAATAGTATCCATGTTTTTTCCTCCTTTTTCGTATTCCATTGGAAAATCTTTTGCCAGCAACTTCCCCCAAAACAATATCGTCTTTGCGGTGACGCCGTCACACTACAGCCAACAACACCAGCGGAACCAGCAGCAGCACCCAGTATGGCCTTCGCTCATAGGAGGGAATTGCTTCCTTCATGATCATCTGCACAAAAATGAAATTTGACATCACGAGGAAAAACATCCCGCGATTATTGAAGAACTTTCCCATCACCTCGTAGTGGCTCATCCCATAGGAGCCCGACATCCATTGGCTGAGAAGCGAAAGCAGCAGCACCGACACCGTCAGTCCGAGAAAACTCGGCACAATCACACGCCGCAAATATTCGGCGTCGGCGATTCCCTTTTGCCGATGCTGAAGCATGAAGGGCAGCGTACAGGACACCGTCGAGATCAACACCAAAAGCGCCGCGACAAAAGGCAGCCGCTGCAGGTTGGCCACGAACACAAGCAGGTTAAACAGCAACATGAACTTTCCGAAGATAAAAATTTTCCTCGGATCGTAATATTCCTTCCAATCCATCAAAAAACCTCCGCCCTTCCGTTTTGCTGCCATAAAATATTCTCCGCAGACAGGGGTTTCTCCTTCCTGCGCCATGCAAAAAAATCGGAGATCTGCTATAATTTACCAGCTACGTAAGAACAATCTTTACTTCCCCTTCGGCGTCCGCGCCGTCATGAAAGCGAACCAGGACGGGACGGCAAGCCTCCGCATCGAAGATGCGCTGGTCCTTCCTGCAAGATAAAGGACATAGCAAAACGCCGACAGCATCGAACTGTCGGCGTTTTCTGCTGCAGCCGCAAAATTTATTGTCCGTTTTTTCCGATGACCTTGCGAACGGTCAGGATATTTTTTCCGTCCTTGTACTCATAATACGCTTCATCCACGATTTTTTTCACGAGGAACACACCGAGGCCGCCTATGGGACGTTCGTCAATCGGAAGCGTCAAATCGGGATCGGGTTTTTTGAGCGGATCGTAAGGAACGCCGCCATCGATAAACGAAAGCGTCAACCCTTCCGATCCCTCGCCGCCGCTTCGCCGAATGACAGCGAAGCCGCCCGGCTCCGAATAAGCGTAGCTGGCGATATTGACAAAAATCTCCTCCGTCACCAATTCAATGTGCATCCGCTCCCGCATCGGACAGGCGTCCGTCAGCGTACCGGTTGCGAAGTCGATGACCTGCTGCAGGTTGTCCACCTTTGCCTCAACGCGAAGCTCGTCCGCCATAGCGAGCCCTCCCTTCGCGTTCACCGCTCGATCTGGAGAAGATCGTCAAAGCCGGTCATGGCAAGGACTTCCATCACGGCGTCCTGCACATGACGCATCGTCATCGTTCCCTGCTTATTCATGCGCTTCTGCGCCATCAGGAACGTGCGAAGCCCCGACGAAGCGACATACGTCAAATCCTTGCAGTCAAGGACCAGCGACGTCACATCGGTCAGCGACGCCTCCAGCTCTTTCTCGAAATCGGCGGCGGCCACAGTATCCAGCCGCCCGGAAAGGAACATCGTCAGCGCGTTCCCGTTTTGCTCTTTTTTTATCTCCATAAAGATTCCCTCCTGATGATTATCTTCTAAATATAATAAAGCAGAATGAAGTTTCATGCAATAGGCTCAAAAGAAAAAGACTTTCGCGCAGGAAATCATGTACTGTGCGAAAGTCTTCCCTGATCTCAAGCGTCAAAAAATCTGTCCCGGCAATACCTGTTTTTCCTTCGGCGGAAATGTCTTCTCGTAACGCTCAAACGCATCGGGGTTTTCCTCCGCGACGAAATAGCAGCGGGGCGGCGCGTACTCGCCGCGCACCGAAGCAAGCGCGTCGGGAACCAGTTCCCTGCACAGGAAGAATGAATCGTCGGCGCCCTCCGGCAACCCGTGATAACGGACGCCCTTTGACGACGCGACTACGAATTCGCTCTTGCCGTAAAAGTCGATATTGCCCTCAAAGCAGAGAGCCTTCGCGCCGTATGCCGCCGCCTTTTCCAGCGAATAGTCCAGGAGCTTCTTGCCGTAGCCCTGCCGCTTGTATTCAGGCGCAATGCAAATAGGCCCCATCGTCAGGATTGGAAACGATGCGCCGTCGTCGCAGCGGATTTCCGCTTTCACGAACACGTTCTGCCCGATGATCCGCCCGTCCTTCTCCATCACGAAGTCGAGCTCCGGCACGAACGCCTCGGCGTCCCGCAGGCATTTCAAGACAAAATGCTCGACGCAGCCGGGACGATAGACGTTCCAAAAGCTCTCGCGGACAAGATTCTCAACCGTCAGAAAATCCTCGGAAGTTTCCCTGCGAATGATATAGTCATGTTTATTCATTTGTTTTTGCCTCCTTAATGTCAATCCTTTTACTGACGGATGGGCGGGAGGCTCGCAGACTGTTCCGTAAGCCTCCCGCTTACAGCACAATCTCCGTTGTGAAAATAAGGTTCTTCAAAAAGACACTCCTAAAAATAAATTATAGAGAAAACAACTCTCGCCGGAATTATAACGCCGAAACGCATTTTTCGTCAATGCAGGAACTAACTTCACATCACTATGAATTCAGCTGCTGTCATTATTTTCGGGTGATTAATTCCGGATTCCAAAAAATCCTTATCCCCGGTCAGGATAATATCAACTTTTGCCGCCACAGCGGCTCTCATAATACCTCTGTCATTCACATCCCGAATGAATTTTTCTTCTTCTGCCGGTTCATCCGGAACCTGCACCACTTCTATGACGGCAAGCGCCATTGCCAGGAAGCGCTCCATTGCCGGTATTTTCTTTGGAAATTTTCTGTTGAATATGCGCCGAAGCTCATCTATATTTTGAGTGCAAACTACTCCGTTGTTTGGATAAGACACTGCCTTTATATAGGATTGGAACGGGACACCGTTCCCCAATATCGCCGAAATCAGTATATTGGTGTCAATCAGTATACGCATCGTATTTTATTCTCCCTCGCTGCGTATCTCTTTGACCAGGTTATTGACAGCTTCATCCGAGGTTAGTCCCGACCTTTCCGCTTCCCCCTGCATTTCACTTTGCATCATCTGCATTGCATATACTGCGGAATTAACCATACGCACAACTCCCTGTTCGACAATAAAAGTCACCCGGCTTCCGCTATCAAGTCCCAACACTTTTCTTACATCTTTAGGAATCGTCACCTGTCCTTTAGCCATAACTTTTGCGTTATCTATAAAGGTTGTCGGCACAGTCGCTTCCATCATGAGTTCCCCCTCTGTTAAAAAGTAGGAAAATCCCTACTTTTACTATATCATACACCTATGAAAGAGTAAACAGAAAAAGCCCCGAAAATCGGGGCTTTTTTGCGCTTCAATTTCCCGAATACCTGAGTCCCAGCATCGTGATGTCGTCGGCCTGCTCCGCATTTCCCGCGAAAGATTCGATGGATTCGCGCAGGATGCCGAGCGTTTCCGAAACCGGCGCGTTTCGGTCGATACCGGAAAGCGCTTCTTTCAGCCGTTCCTCGCCGTAAAGCTCCGCCGTTTCGTTGATTGCCTCGGTGACGCCGTCGGTGTAGAGGAAAATCATATCGCCGGACGTCAGCGTCATGCTGCACTGCTGATACGCCCGCCCCTCCATCACGCCGAGGGGTTTGTCCGGCTTTCCCTCGGGCATGAGATAGCACGGCTCCTGCCCGCCCCGCAGGACAAGGGGCGGATTGTGACCCGCGTTCACATAGACGAACTCGCCCGTCCGGAGATCGAGCACGCCGAAGAACACCGTCACGAACATCATCTGGTCGTTGCCCTCGCAAAGGCGGTCATTGGCGTGCGCCACGACCTCGGCGAAATCGCCGCGGCTTTTCGCCGCCATCGCGAAGTTTTGCAGCACCGTCTTCGCCACGACCATGAAGAGCGCGGCGGGAACGCCTTTGCCCGACACGTCCGCCACCGTGACCGCGAGACGGTTTTCGTCCAGCATATAAAAATCGTAGAAATCGCCGCCGACTTCCTTCGCGGGCGTCATGGCCGCGTCCAGCTCGAAAGACGGCTGCCCCGCAAAGTCCGGCGCCACGCGCGGAAGCATTCCCGCTTGGATTTTCTGCGCGACGGAAAGCTCCGTGGCAATGCGCTCCTTTTCCGCCGTCGCCCGGGACAAATTTTCCATATACGCCTTGAGATCGACGGTCATGGCGTTTACGCTGTTCGCCAAAAGCTCGATCTCGTCGTCGGTCTTGATTTCCAGCTTTTTGTCGAGATTTCCCTGGGCGATTTCCTTGACGCCTTCCGTCAGGGAAAGAATCGGGCGAACGAAATGCTCGGACGCTTTCGCGCTGAGCCACAGGACAAGGCCCAACAGGATGAGCAGCAGCACCGCGCCGCCCGCTGAAAGCTGCAAAAATACGCCCTGCAGGTCGTCGGCGAATTCCCGCATCTGCCCCAGCAAGCTGTCCCGTGCGTACTGCGCCGGATAGTTCACTTCCGTCTGCCCGACGATCTGCCCGAAGCTCCAGCCCAAAGACGCCATCGGCGCGTACGCGAGATAAACCTCCTGCCCGTCCACCGTCACAAGCTGGACGTCGCTCTTGCCCGCCGTCATCGCCGCCGCTTCGAGGGCAAGGTCGCTTTCCTCGCACTGCCGCAGATCGCTTTTTTTCTCGCTGACGGCCAGCATTCCTTCCGATCTGGACGAGAACAGGATTTCCCCGTTCCGGTTCAGGATGAAGCTGGCGGACGTGGCGCCGCCCGTGCTGCCCGTCTGCAAGTAGATTTCCTCAGCGTTGCAATCAATGCCGACGACCCCCGCGAATCCCTGCGCGTCGAAAAACGGCGTTGCACAGGTGATGCAGCGATTGCCGTTGGTATCCACATAGAGGTCGGTGAAAACAGTCGCCCCTTTTTCCGCCGCCAGCTTGTACCAGTTCATTTCCCTCGGGTCATAGCTTGCAAGGAATTTCTCGGTGAACCGAAGCTCTCCGCCCTTCGGGTTTGTATCCGCCGCAATCAGCCATCCATTCCGTGAGCCGACAAATACGCCCGTATAAAAACGCCCCAGCGGAATCAGCGTGTCGGCGATATTCGCCGCGAGCTCCGTTTCCTGCCATAAATCTTCGCCCGATCCCGCCGCCACCGCGTCGGAAACATTCAGATACGGTTCGCCGGAAAGGATTGTGCCCCCGTGGGGATCGGGAAGCGCGCGGAGAGCGTAATGCTCCGGCTGGGAAAGAATCAGGCCCATCGTCTGCGCCAAAGATTCCGCATCCTGCCGCGTATGCTCTATCTCGCGCTCGACGAGCTGCGCCTTGTCCGTCACATGTTCGGAAAGCCGCCGGCGCGTCTGCTCGCCCGCGAAAGACCCGACGAAACCGGAAGCGGACTCGGCCAAAATGTGACGCCGCTCCGTCACCTTCTCCCCCGCCAGATAAACGCCGACGCACACGATCAGCAAAAGGCCGGCGAAAGACAGGACGCCGCCCGAAAGCGCAACCAGACGCATCCTGCGTCGTATATCCATCTTCATCGAACTTCTCCTCCTGCCGAAACCGGCGCGCTCTTTTCCAAAACAAGTCTATAGATTTATATTCGCCTTCCGAAAAAAAAATCCTTTTTCGATTGATACGGAAATGGCAAAAAGCAAAAGAAAAACGCTCCCGCATCATCGTCGGGAGCGCACTTTATAATATTATTTCACTTCGTACACGGTCTTCGTCGCGAACTTGACTTTGCCTTTCGCGACAGCCTGGATCATCAGCGACAAAAGCTCTTCCTGGCTGATCCCCATCTTCGCAGCCGTCTTCGCGAAACGGTTCTTGTCCGCCTTCCCGATGTTCGTGAACGAATCCAGGATATTCCCTTTTTCCTCGACAACCGGCGCAGCTTTCTTGACTCCTCTCGGCATAAAAAACGCCCCTTCCTGTATTTTAAATTATTAGCCAAAATCATCATAACATTATTGGCAATTTTTGACAAGAAAAGAATTTGGATTGTCGCAGATTCCTCCATTTTTTTGATGAAAAATCGTTTGTTTCTTTTCTTCCTCAACTGTCATTTTTTTCGTTTTCCGCTTCCGCAATCCGATATATTTTGAACGCGTTTTTCCCGCATTTCGCGCAGCGATACCGGGACGGATGCTTGACCACAGCGCCGGCCCGCAGGTAGTAAAACTGGTTGCCGCAGGCGGCGCAAACCACTTTATAACGGTAAAGCGATTCCGATTGCCGGATGGCGTTTTTTTCCGAATAAACCTCGATATGAAGTCCCAGCGCCTCGTTCAAAAGCGCCATGCCACGGTGAAAAACCTCGCCGTGTCCCTCGCGGGGCGGAAGGCACGCGTGCAGCAGCTCATGGGCGACCACGTCGACCAGCGCAGCCGCGTTTCCGGCGAAAAAAAGATGTCCGCTGAACGCAAGCCGGCATTCCGCGTCGTTTGCCTTCGGAATGTTGCAGGAGCCGTATTCGCGGACGCCGCGCGTGATGCGGACAGAAAGGATTTTGCGAAGACAGGCGTTCAACCCCGCCCCGCGCAATACTTTTTCAATGACAGGACCGAGGGCGCCGATCAGATCCCGCGCCAACAGACGCTTTTCCCAAACGGGCAGGCCGTCTGTCAGCCGCTCCTCCGCAGCCGAAAAGAAAGCGCGTCTTCCCGATGCGGAAAGCAAGACTTCCCCTGCGGGAAAAGGCTCATTTTGCAGATTCGATGGCATTTTTCAGGGCCTGCTCCTCTTCCTTCGTCATCGTGTAGGAGGAATGCCCGTTTTCAATGGGCTTCACATAGCTGCGCGAATCCTCCCGGGCAAAAATGCTCGAAAACACCACGCCGTCGTTGTGCGCGTCAAGCATCGCCACGGCATAGCTGAGGTCGCTGCCCATATCCTGGAACGCTGAAAACCGCACGACGCCGACCCGCGTGATCGCCGTCTTCAGGAGCGCGTCGATCCGCGCGTTTTCTTCGCGAAGCTTCGCGTTTTCCTCGGCGACGCGGCGCGTCTCCTCAATATGGCTGAGGAGCATTTTCTCCATCGACTGCCCGGACTCCCCGCCGCGCATCATTTTTTCGTACAGCGAGCGGAGGGCGGACAAGCGGACGAACAGCACAATCACAAGGACAAACAGCAACGCGATCACGCCGCCCAGTACGCCGAGGGCCGCTCCGGGATTCCCCGCCGCAAATGCAACAATATCATTCATGAAAACAAATCTTCCTCTCTATTATACGCTGAACGTCTTCGAGACTTCGCGGAGCTGCTTCTTCTTGAACTCCACCTCGTCCTCGTGCTGCTTGGTCAGAGCCTCGACAGCCTCGACGATGCGGTCCAGATCTTCCTGCGTTTTGAACGTAATCTCGATCTTGCTTTTCTTTTGCCCCCAGGCAATCCGGACAGGCGAACCGAAAATCAGCTTCAGCCGGTCTTCTACGTCGGTGACAAAAACGCGCTCCGTCGTGACAGGTTCTTTCAAATGTTTCGGCTGGAAAAGGTCGGGATCCTTTTGCAGCCGCGCCACCAGTCCTTCGGCGTCCCGCGTGGACAGGTTGTTGTCGATAATGAAGTCCGCCGCCTGCTGCATCAGGTTCTGCTCCTCCAGGGCCAGAAGCGGCTTTGCCTGCCCCATGGTCAGAGCTTCCTCGACAAGGCTTTCCTGTACGCGATCCGGCAGCCGCATCAGGCGCAGGAAATTCGCGATATGGGAACGGCTCCTGCCGATGCGCTCGGAAAGCTGTTCCTGCGTCAGCCCGAATTTCTGCATCAAAAGATGATAGGCACGGGCTTCCTCTACCGCGTTCAGGTTCTCGCGCTGGACATTCTCGATCAGCGCAATTTCCGTCATTTCCTCCAGCGTGTATTTCCGGATCAGCGCGGGAATCGTATGAAGACCGGCCATTTTCGCCGCCCTGAGCCTGCGCTCGCCGGCAATCAGCTCATATTCGCCGTTATCCGGCAAAGCCCGCACGAGAACCGGCTGCAATACGCCGTAATAACGGATGGATTCCGCCAGCTCCTCCAGCGACGCCTCATCGAATGTCTTGCGCGGCTGCGCGCGGTTCGGATGAATCTTGTCCACCGGAAGCTCCCTGACGGCGGAAGCGTCGTCCGCCGCCGGAACCGGCGCGGCCTGCTTCTTTTCCTCTTCCGGCTTCGTGTCCGCCGTGCTCTTCTTGATCAGCGCGCCAAGCCCCTGGCCGCCGAGTCCTCTTTTCTTAGCCACGCGCGTCCACCTCCTTCGCCAGCTCCGCGTATACTTCCGCGCCTTTCGCGTGAATGTCGTATGCGATAATCGGCATCCCGTAGGACGGCGCCTCGCTGAGCCGCACCGTGCGCGGGATGACCGTTTCGTAGACTTTTTCCTTGAAAAAATCCCGTACCTCGTTTGCGACCTGCCCGCTGAGATTCGTACGGGAATCGAACATCGTCAACAGCACGCCGGACACTTCCAGCGCGGAATTCAGCCCATCCCGCACGAGATCCAGCGTCCGCATCAGCTCCGAGACGCCCTCCAGCGCGTAAAATTCGCACTGTATCGGGATGATGACGCCGTCCGCCGCCGTCAGCGCGTTAAGGCTCAAAAGGCCGAGGGACGGCGGACTGTCGATAAGGATAAAATCATAATCATCCCGCACCGCGTCAACAGCGCCCTTCAGTCGAGACTCGCGCCCCTCGCCGGCCGTCGCCAGCTCGACTTCCGCGCCCGCAAGATTCACATTGGCTGGAAGCACATCGAGCTCGAATTCCGTATGGCGAATCACCGAGCGAACGTCTTCTCCGCCAATCACCACATGGTAAACTGTGCGCTCCAGCGCCGTTTTGTCAAGACCGACGCCGCTTGTGGCGTTGCCCTGCGGGTCGAAATCCACAAGCAATACGCGCCGCCCCAGCGCACCAAGGCAGGCAGCCAGATTTACCGCCGTAGTCGTCTTCCCGACGCCGCCCTTCTGATTCGTAATAGCCAGCACCTTCGCCAAAATCTTCACCGCCTAAAGATCGTAAAAATATGCTTTTTTTATTATAACATAACGCAAACTCACAGAAAAGGAAAAGAAACAACCCGCAAAAATGTTTCACGTGAAACATTGGAATATATGTTCTTTTTTGAAGCATTTCTCTTCGCCGGCAATATCTCATCAAACAAAAAAGAAGCTGTCGCAGGAAGATGAATTTCTTCTTGTGGCAGCTTTTTGCAATCATGAAATTTCATGTCAAGCCGTGACACCTTGTCTTATATGTGAATTCTTGTGTTGTATTTTTGTTATGAAAAAATTGGAGCCAAAATCTTTGTTCCAAACATTTTTTGCGACAGCCCCTTTGAAGTCATCGCGCAATAATTGTCAGGCTATGCTCATTCGGCGCCGGCTCACTGTTTGGGCACCGGCACGTTCATGCCGAGGATGGCGAGAATCTGCCTTACCGTCGTTTCAAAGGAAATAATATTCTTCACGACATGGGTTGAAAGCTTCCAGGTGTCGAATTCCCCGTTGCTTTCGGCGTACTCGATATGGTACTTGATCTCGTCGTTGGTATGCTTCATGCGGAGCATCCGCTCGACCAGCGTGACATAGTCGACCATGATGTAAATGGATTCGAAGCTGTCCTTCAGGAGCTTGGAAAGCTGCTTGATCCCCTGCGCGTCGGAGATAACGACGCTGCACGTATGGGCCTGGAGCGCGCCGAGGATGTCCTGTTTCATCATGCCGTAGTATTCGCCTTTATAGGTGATTTTTACCAAAAAATCCTGCTTGAAAAACTCCTGTTTATCGACGAAACGGTACATGGTCGCCGCGCCGACAGGATTCCTGGAATACGCCTCGGGGGAACGCGTCGTATAGAGGGGAATATAATTGACCCCCGCTTTCATAAGCTCGCGGACGATCGCGGTCTTCCCGCTGGCATGCGGGCCGACCAATGCAAACAATTTATTTTTCATAACGTTTCGCCTTCTTTCCGATGTTGTCACATCAATATACCATTATTTTTCTAGGCCTTATTTCGCATTTGATTTATTGTACCACAGAATGGAAAGAAAAAAAATAGACTTTGGAAAGATTTTTCAGATAATACGAAAGAAAATGCATGGGACAAAAGACGGGAAGGATATTTCTTAATTGACGTGGAATTAAATAATGTTAAGAAAGAAGGTGCCGGGCGGATGCTGCAAGCGATGATCGATATCGGGTCGAACACGATCCGGATGGCGGTCTATGAAATCATGGACAATCATGCGACGCAGGTGATGAAGCGCAAGCATACGGTAGGGCTGTCGGCGTATGTGAAGGGCGGCGTGATGCAGGAAGAGGGCGTCCGCCGCGCGGCCGAGGTCGTGTCCGAATATCGGGATTTTCTTGCGGGCATGGGCGTCGGGAATGTCGTCGCCTTTACGACAGCGGCGCTGCGAAACGCGAAAAACAGCGCGGAAGCAGTAAAAGCCATTGAGGAAAGGACAGGCGTCCCGATCCGGGTGATCTCCGGCGAGGAAGAAGCAGCCTTCGATTTTGCCGGAGCCATCCACGATCTGGCGGCGGACAGCGGCGCAATCCTCGACATCGGCGGCGGCAGTACCGAGATCGTTCTCTACCGTGCCCACCGCGTCACGCAAAAATGGAGCCTGCCTTACGGTTCCCTCTCGCTCAAGGTTTCCTATGTGCACGGGCTGCTGCCGACGCCGCAGGAAGCCGAAAAAATCCGAAGAGACGTTGCCAAGGCGGTGAAAATCTTTTGCTGCAAACTGCCGCCCATGCGTGACGTCGTCGCCTGCGGCCTCGGCGGCACATTCAAGAGCGCCTGCGCGCTGTACCAAAAAATGTATTCGACGCCGGAGGACGATACGCGCATGGAGCAAAGCCGTTTCAGGGAAATGATCGCGCACTACGTTTCCGATGCGCCGCCAAAAGAGGAGGACGCCGTCCGCCTGATGCTGGCCGCCCCCGACCGCATCCATACACTGCTGCCGGGCCTGATCCTCGCCGACGAGCTGACCGCCGAGCTGAACTGCAAGGAAGTCATATACAGCGATTCCGGCGTGCGGGAGGGGTATCTGTACAGCGAGATGCTGAAATCATAATGAAGATTTCCCGCAGACGCGGCGAAGCGGAATTTGCTTTTGCCGCGCCTGTTTTTTTGTGGTATAATTGTTCAGATATTCGGGGAAAGGGGGAGCCGACGCAATGCGGCATTATTACAGTACGATAAATCAAGTCGTTGCCACGTTTTCGGATATACACGAGTCACCCAGAAGCGGCGAATATATTTCCGTGCATTTCGAGCGTCCGAATCCAAACGGGTTTGATGTGATGGATATTTCCCTTCCCGGTATGGATTGTGAAAAGTGCCTCGGATTCACAGAGGAAGAGATGCTCGTCTTGAAACGCTATGCGTTGAACAACAGCGCTTTGATCTGGGAGATTGCGCGAGAGGACGGGAAGGTCATTGCCGACAATATTTGACCTCTTCGGATATAAAATCTATTTTGGGTCGAACGAAGGCAATGCGCCTGTTCATGTCCATGTCAGCAAGGGCGATCCCAGCCCGAACGCGACAAAGATCTGGGTTCCCGCATCGGGAATGCCCGTCTTGGAACACAACAACAGCGGGATACCGAAGAGGGATCTTTTGCGGATCATGAAATATATTGCCGCCAATCGTGCGGATATTTATTTGGAATGGCACCGTTTTTTTGAACGGTGAACTCAATGAATGAGGGTGAGATTTTGGAGATTGGCAAGGATAAAGTCGTTCCGGTGAATCTGGCGGAGGTCATGTCGACTTCCTATATCGACTATGCGATGAGCGTCATCGTGGCGCGCGCGCTGCCGGACGTCCGGGACGGCCTGAAGC
>CAMVJN010000015.1 GCA_947167825.1 uncultured Selenomonadales bacterium
ATGCTGTCGTCGGCTTTATCGTGTTTTTGATTCTTGTCGTTATCCAGTTCGTGGTTATCACGAAGGGCGCGGAGCGCGTTTCCGAGGTCGCGGCCCGCTTCACTTTGGACGCGATGCCGGGCAAGCAGATGGCGATTGACGCCGACCTGAACCAGGGGGCGATTTCGGACGCCGAGGCGAAGATACGGCGAAAGAAAATCCAGGATGAGGCCAGTTTTTACGGCGCTATGGACGGCGCCTCGAAGTTCGTCAAGGGCGACGCGATTGCGTCGATTATCATAACGCTGATCAATATCGGCGGCGGTTTCATCATCGGCATGCTGATGCGGAACCTGACGGCGATGCAGGCGCTCCAGACTTATACGCTCCTTACGGTGGGCGACGGCCTTGTCGGGCAGATCGCCGCGCTCTTGATTTCCGTGGCGACGGGCATCATCGTTACGCGCTCGGCGTCGGACGGCGACAATCTCGGCGTCGATTTGGTGTCCCAGCTTTTCCGCAACCCGCGCGTGTTCTTCATCGCGTCCGGCGTTTTGCTTTTGCTTGCGATTGTTCCGGGACTTCCGGGGATTCCCTTCTTCGTGCTCTCCATGATCGCCGGTTTTATCGGCTACTCCCTGCGCCGGACGGAGGAAACGACCGTGGAGCAGGCGGAGGAGAAGAAGCAGCAGGCGGCGAAGGAAAAGCAGGCGGCGACCAAGCCGGAGAATATTGTTTCGCTGCTTCAGGTTGATCCGATGGAGCTTGAAATCGGTTACAGCCTGATTCCGCTTGTCGATACGGGACAGGGCGGCGACCTCTTGGAGCGCATCGTCATGATCCGCCGCCAGTGCGCGCTGGAGCTTGGCCTTGTGGTGCCGACCATCCGTATCCGCGACAATATCCAAATAAAACCTAACGCTTATATTATAAAATTAAAAGGAATTGAGATAGCGAAGGGCGAATTATTACTTGATCACTTCCTCGCGATGAATTCCGGGACGGTGTTCGAGGAAGTGCCGGGCATCGAGACCATCGAGCCGGCCTTCGGGCTCCCTGCGCTCTGGATTACCGAGCAGCAGCGCGAGCAGGCGGAGCTCAACGGCTATACCGTCGTCGACGCGGTCTCGGTGCTGGCGACACATCTGACTGAGGTCATCAAGGCGCACGCGGATGAGATTCTCGGCCGCAAGGAGACGCAGGATCTTGTGGACAATCTCAAGAAGACGAACGAGAACCTCGTCGAAGAGGTCATGTCCCAGATGCCGTCGGTGGGCGAGGTCCAGAAGGTGCTTGCGAATCTTCTGCGGGAACGCATCTCGATTCGCGATATGAGCACGATTTTCGAGGTGCTGGCGGATTACGCGCGGGCGACGAAGGATACGGATATCCTGACCGAGTATGTGCGCCACGCGATGGCGCGCCAGATTACGCAGCAAAATTTGCAAAATAATACGATTCCCTGCATCACGCTGGATCCGGCGTTGGAAAACCGGATCGCGGGCGCGGTGCAGCGAACGGATCGCGGCTCGTATGTGAGCCTGGATCCGGATACGATGCAGAAGCTCCTGACGGTGCTGAATACGGAATTGACGAAGCTGACGAATATGGGGTACCAGCCGATTGTGCTGACAAGCCCCGCGGTCAGGCCGTATTTCCGGAAGCTTGTCGAGCGTGCGATTGAAGGCGTTATTGTCCTATCCCATGCGGAGATCGAGCAGAGCGTAGAGCTGCAAATTCTTGGGGTGGTGAAAGTTTAATTGCGTATCAAGGTGTTTAAGGCGGCCGATCTCAAGGAGGCCATGGCGATGGTCAAGGACGAGTTGGGACGCGACGCAGTCATTCTTCATACGAAACGATATAAACAGGGCGGCTTTTTGGGCTACAAGAGCAAGGAAGTCGTGGAAGTGACGGCGGCGGTGGATGATACGCCGCGCCGTCCCCGCGTGAAGCTGCCGGCGATGCCGCGGATGCCGCGGCAGCCGGCTCCGCGTGAGCCGGAGCCGCCGAAGCCGCAAAAGGCGGCTTTCCCGCGCAATGTGCTTTCACAGTACAAGACAGCGGGGACAGAGGAAGGCGTGTCGCTTGCCCGGGCCCAGAATCAAGGGGCGGAAGCTGCTTCTCCGCCGGAAGCCCAGGAATTTGCGCCTCTTGCACCGGAACCGATTATGCGCTCGTCTGCGGCTTCACAGCCTTCGAAGCCGGCAAAAAAACGCCAGCCGAGAATCAGCGTGCAGCCGCCCCGGGAACCCGCAGAAGCGGAAGAAGCATTTGACGGGGTGAATATCGAGGAGATACAGTCGGGGCTTGCGGAACCGATTTTGCCCAAGCTGGAACCGGAACCTATTATCGCGCGTCCGGCGCCGGCCGCATCGGGGCGGATATCCCCGTCGGCGGAAGCGCCCAAGAAGGACAAACCACGCATAATCAAAGCGGAAGCCCTTGCGGCGGCCGCGGCGAAAGAGACGGATGAGCCCGGAGAGGAAGAAACCGCAAAGCCGGCGACTGTTGCTCCAAAGGAGACGATGATTGCGCCGGCGGCGTCTTCGGAACCGTCCGATATTTCCGGGGGAACGCCGGAAGTTCATGAGGAAGACCGGCAGATCAACGAGAAGCAGGAAAAAATCAACGCGCTGGAAGATGAATTGGCGCAAATGCGGCAAATGCTCCGCCAGGTGATGAACCAGCCGCCTAACGGCGAGGAACCGCTGACATTGAAGGATGCGCTCCAGGCGCAGGAACTTCGTGACGATGTCATGCAGGACATGATTCGCAAGATTCCGCCGGCGACGATGATGCTCGGCAAGGATTCCCCGGAAGCTGTGAAAGCGCTCGGGGACTATCTGCACAGCGTCGTGAAAACGGGTGACGGGATCGGCCTGAAGGACGGCCGTCCAAAGATTGTCGCTCTGATTGGTACCACCGGCGTCGGCAAGACGACGACGATTGCGAAGATTGCGGCGAAATTCGTGCTGGAGCGTGGAATCAGCGTCGCCCTGATTACGGCGGATACGTATCGGATTTCTGCGGTGGACCAGCTTCGGACTTATTCCGACATCATCGGGCTTCCGCTGGAGATTGTTTATTCGCCGGAGGAACTCAAGCCCGCGCTTCGGAAGCATCGGGGCAAGAAACTGATTTTGATTGATACGGCGGGACGAAGCCAGAACAATGACTACCAAATGGAGGAACTGAAAGAGCTCTTGTCGGTCGAGCCGTCGATCGAGAAGCATCTCGTGCTCAGCGCGACGACAAAAGAGCGTGATGCGGAAGCGATTTTGGAGCGGTTTGCGGCTTGCCGTCCCGACCGCATCCTGATGACGAAGACGGATGAGACGGAAAGCATCGGGTTCATTGTGAACCTGTTGTTTGACCGGCGGCTGGCGATGTCTTATTTGACGACGGGGCAAAGCGTTCCCGATGATATCGAGCCGGCGAAACCGGAAGCTCTGGCAAGGCTTATGCTGAGGTAATGTGCAATGAGGGATCAGGCGTCGAGCCTGCGGGAGCTCGTGCAGGAAAAAAATGAATACAGCGAGCCGCAGCCTGCGCCAGCCTATCCGCCCGCGCAGGGAGGCGCGCCGGCGTCGCCCCCGCCGCAGGCTGCCGTTCAAGAGGTTATGCCGGTGCATAAACGGGTATTCCGCCCGACGATACGGACGAATGCGCGCGTGATTGCCATCACCAGCGGCAAGGGCGGCGTCGGAAAGACAAATCTGGCGGTCAACCTCGCGATTGCGATGGCGAAGATCGGGCGGCGTGTGATGATTATTGACGCCGACCTGGGCATGGCGAATGTCGACGTCGTGCTCGGCACGATGTCGAAGCATCATTTGCTCCATCTTTTGCAGCCGGATGTGCAGCTTGGGGATGTGCTGATCCATGGGCCGTACGGCGTGAACTACATTTCCGGCGGTTCGGCGATTGAGCGGGCGGTGGATTTTACGCCGCAGGAACGCAAATGCCTGATGGACAAGCTGGCCGCCTGCGAGACGATGGCGGATATCGTTCTTGTCGATACGGGCGCCGGACTTGGGCGGAATGTGCTCGATTTCATTCTGGCGGCGGATGAGGTCATCCTTGTGACAACGCCGGAACCGACCGCATTGACCGACGCGTACGCGGTAATGAAAGCGTACAGCATGAATTCCGAAAAAAAAGACTTGAAGATTGTGGTCAATCGCGTATATGATGAGAGTGAAAGCAATGAAGTGGTGACCAAGCTTCAGCGGACGTCGGAAAAATTCCTTTCGATGCCGCTGACAAGCCTCGGTTTTATTTATGAAGACAGGAGCGTCATGAACGCGGTCAAGCGCCAACAGCCGCTGCTTTCGGCATTTCCCGATACGATGGCGTCGCGATGCATTGAAATGGTCGCCAAAAATGTTCTTTATGGAGGAGAGCATAAAATTCGTTTAGGTTGGAAGGGTTTTTTGCAACGTTTGTTGAATTTCTCCTAGAAGAGGGTTTTGCGTTGGAAAAATTTGATATATATTATCCATGAGGAGGTGCCGATCATGCTTGGGAACACGGACAGGATACCGTGCATGATTCAAGGCTGGCAAAGGAATGCTTTCGGGTGGGCTTGGATGCGCGAGGAAGGGGTTCAGCGGACGCGCTTTTGTTTCTTATGCCCGTTCAGAACCGGTTCGGTGCGGTCGACAGGGAACAGGCCGACGGAATGGTGATGTTCTGAGACGAAGACCGATTCGGTCCAGATAGGGGGACAGTCTATGATTCGAGTGGTGATTGCCGACGATTCCGCGTTTATGCGCATGGTGTTGTCGGATATGTTCAAGAAGCAATCCGATTTTGAAGTTGTCGGGCTTGCGGTCAACGGCAAAGAGGCCGTCGAAAAGGTCAAGGCGTTGGAGCCGGATCTTGTAACGATGGACGTCAACATGCCGGTGATGGATGGCTTGCAAGCGCTGGAAGCTATCATGAAGGAGTGCCCGACGCCGGTTTTGATGTTCTCCAGCCTCACGCAGGAGGGCGCAAAGGCGACGATCAAGGCGCTGTCTCTCGGCGCGGTGGATTTCATCAGCAAGGTGGGCGGCTCCATATCAAAAGTCGACACGGTCGAGGACGAGATACTGGCAAAGGCGCGAATAGCGGCGCATGCAAGGGGGGTTATGCGGCGCGGGGTTGCGTCTTCGCCGCCGCCATCGCCAAAGCCGGCGCCATCGCCGGAACCGGCTCCGCCGCCGACTCCGTCTGCACCGACGATGCGGAGGATTTCCCTTCCGACCCGCAAAGGTTATACGCCGCCGCCTTCACCGCCGCCGCTTGTACCGCGGCCAAAGCCTTCCGCGCCCATATCTGCGGCATCGGCAACGGGCGGTACCGGAAGAAAGCTGGTTGTGCTGGGATGTTCAACAGGGGGGCCAAAAGCGCTTCAGACTGTCGTGGCGGGATTGCCGCGAAATCTGCCATGCGGCGTCCTGATAGTCCAGCACATGCCGCCCGGGTTTACAAAATCTTTGGCGGAAAGATTAAACGAAATCTCACAAATTTCCGTGAAAGAAGCGGAAAATCATGATATGATAAAAGCAGGGCAGGTATATATCGCGCCGGGCAATTATCACATGACAGTCTCAAACAGCGGAAGGGAGATTCTCCTGAACCAAGACCCGCCGATTGGGACGCTCCGCCCCGCAGCTGATGTTCTCTTTAAGTCAGCGGCTCCTCTTGGCAGGGACATAGTATCCGTTATCCTGACAGGCATGGGAAGCGACGGGGCTCTCGGTATGACGGAAATCAAGAAGACAGGCGGATACGTTATCGCGGAGAGCGAGGAAACGGCCATTGTCTACGGAATGCCGAAAGCTGTCGTCGATCTCGGCCTCGCCGATGAGATAAAGCCCTTGCAAAACATTGCAGGTGCGATTGTAAGTGCAGTCAGCCACTAAGGAAGAAATAGGGGGAATAGAAATGGACACAAATCAGTACATGGAAATGTTTTTGGAAGAATCACGTGAACATTTGCAGTCGCTGAACGATGGCCTCTTGGCATTGGAGAACGATCCGGAAGAGGTATCGGTCGTCAATGACATCTTCCGTAACGCTCACACGATCAAGGGCATGTCGGCGACAATGGGCTTTACGAAGATTGCTGAATTGACCCATGATATGGAAAACGTATTCGACCTTTTGCGTACGGAGAAGATGAAGGTCAACGAGGATATCATGGATACGCTTTTCAAAACCATCGACTCTTTGGAGCAGATGATTGAAAGCGTCGGTTCGGGCGGACCGGAGGATGTTGTCGATATTACCGGATTTGCTTCGAAGCTCAGCGCGCTTGCCAGCGGCAAGTCTGTGGCCGAGGCGGAGCCGGCTCCGGCCCCGGCTCCTGCGGCTGCCGCCCCGGCTCCTGCCGCGGCGTCCTCTATCGAGTATACGGATACGGACAAGGACGTCATTATGGAAGCGGCGAACGGCGGGATGCATGCTTACCATATCAAGGTGACCCTTGCGGACAACTGCGTCCTGAAATCGGCTCGTTCCTACATGGTCATGAATGCGCTCGATCAGCTGGGCGAGGTCGTGAAATCCGTTCCGCCGGCGGAGGATCTTGAACAGGAGAAATTCGAGCATTCCTTTGACGTCGTGACTATAACCGATTCTGAAATGAAAGCGGTTGAGGACGCGTTGCTTTCCATCTCGGAAGTGGAGTCGGCGGAAGTCAAGGATGCGGCGGAAGAACTCAAAGCGGCCGCGGCCCCGGCTGAAGCTCCGGCAGCAACTGATCCGGCAGCGCCGGCAGCGTCGGCAGCTCCGGCAGCGCCGGCAGCCAATGTGCCGGCGCCCGCCGCACCGTCTGCGCCGGTTCCGAAGCCCTCCGCGCCTCCCGCGAAGAAGCCCGCGGCAGACGCGAAGAAGCTCAAGAGCGGACAGTCGGTCCGTGTGGATATCGAAAAACTGGATACGTTGATGAACCTCATGGGCGAGCTGGTCATCAACAAGGTACGTTTGGAGCAGATTGGAACTACCCACCGTCTGACGGAACTGACAGAGACGCTGGAGCAAATGGACCGTGTGACGACGGATTTGCAGACCGTCGTCATGAAGGTCCGCATGGTTCCGGTCGGCCAGGTATTCAACCGCTTCCCGCGCATGGTTCGCGATCTCGCGAAGGAACTGGGCAAGGAACTGAACCTGACCATCGAAGGCGAAGAGACAGAACTCGATCGTACGGTCATCGACGAGATCGGCGATCCGATTATGCATCTCCTGCGCAACTCTTTGGATCACGGGCTTGAGCATCCGGACGACCGCGAGGCGAAAGGCAAGCCGCGTATCGGCGAGGTCGGTCTGATTGCGCGCCATGAGGGCAACAATGTTGTCATCATGGTCACGGACGACGGCAAGGGCATCGACGCGGACGTAATCCGCCGCAAGGCTGTCGAGAAAGGCATGATTTCGGAGGATGAGGCGAACAGCCTCGACGACGCGGATGCGGTGCGGCTGATTTTCCTGCCGGGATTTTCGACAGCGGAAGTGGTTACGGACGTCTCGGGACGCGGCGTCGGCATGGACGTCGTGCGGAGCAAGATCGAGACGCTCGGCGGCCATGTGGATGTCGAGACAAAGATCGACGAAGGCAGCGTATTCAAGATCAAGCTGCCGTTGACATTGGCGATTATCCAGGCGCTTCTCGTCAAGGTGCAGGAAGAGATGTACGCGATTCCGCTGGGATCCATCGACAGCACCATCAATATTACGCAGGAGGATATCAAGACGGTCCGCAATCGGGAGGTTATCGTCCTGCGCGGACAGATTATCCCCATTATCCGCCTCGGCGACATTCTCAACGTGCCGCGTGTGAACGAGACGGACAGCGACGATATCTTCGTTGTCGTCGTCCATATCGGCGAGCGCAAGGCGGGCATCGTGGTCGACAACCTGATCGGCCAGCAGGAAATCGTCATCAAGACGCTCGGGAAGCTCCTTGCTGGGCTCAAGGTGATTTCCGGCGCGACGGTGCTCGGCGACGGACGCGTGGCGATGATTCTCGACGTCAGCGCGTTGATGTGATCGGAAGGGGGAATTAGCGATGGCAAAAGAACTGATGAATATCGCGGAAGGCGAGACACAGGTCCAGGTCGTGGCGTTCAAGCTGCGCCGGGAGGAATATGGCTTTAATATCCTGAACGTAAAAGAAATCAAAGGGTTGACGGATATCACGCGCGTGCCGTTCGCCTCGGATTTTATCAAGGGCGTTATCAACCTGCGCGGCTCGGTGCTTCCGGTCATTGACCTCAAAAAGCGTCTCGGGCTTCAGGACATGGAATATACCGATGATACGCGCATCGTCGTCGTCCGCGAGGACGACCTTGAGGTCGGCATGATTGTCGACGCGGTGACGGGTGTCATCACGCTGAACAGCGACCAGATTGACGCGGCGAAGGCCGTCGACAACGAAAACAGCCGGTTTATTACGGGAGTAGGCAAGGTGGCAGAGGAACGGCTGATCATTCTTTTGAATCTTGAAGCCATTATCGGGCTTCAGGATGAGATCAAGTGACGAAAGCGAGGAGCAGCTATGGCAATATCAGATGATATTTTGGAGCTGAGCCCGGTTCAGCTTGACGCCTTGCGGGAAATCGGCAACGTAGGCGCCGGAAATTCTGCGACGGCGTTGTCGCAGATCATCAATCACAGAATTGATATGAATGTGCCGCAGGTATCCATCGTTCCGATCACGGAAGTTCCGGATCTTGTAGGCGGCCCGGATGTGATGGTCGCCGGCGTATTCCTTCGGGTTTACGGTGCGGCGCCGAGCAACATCCTTTTCCTGCTGCCCCAGGAAAGCGCCTTTTATCTTGTCGATATGATTTTGGGGAAACCGCATGGTGAAACGAAGACTTTGGATTTCATGGATGAGTCTGCGTTGATGGAGATCGGGAACATTCTCGCGGGTGCGTATCTGAATGCATTGTTCAATTTGACAAAACTTTCCTTGCTGCCGTCGATTCCGGCGTTGGCGATGGACATGGCGGGAGCGATTCTGTCTGTCGTTTTGATTCAGCTTGGGCAGATGGGAGACCACGCGCTTGTTATTGAAACGGAATTCCAGGCGGATGAGGATGGGATCAAGGGACATTTCTTCCTCGTACCGGATCCGGGTTCCCTCGATACGATTCTGACGGCTGTGGGAGTGGGATAACTATGGCAGAACTGATCAAGGTCGGCATGGCTGACTACAAGGTCGGTCGAGCTCCTGCGATCCTCATCAGCTATGGCTTGGGGTCTTGCATCGGGGTGTCGATGTACGATCCGACGGCGAAGGTCGGCGGATTGCTTCACATTATGCTCCCCGACAGCAAATCGTCCAGAACGACCGAAAACCCGGCTAAATTTGCGGATACGGGTATGCCGCTCATGTTGAAAGATGTCTTGGCCTTGGGGGCAAACAAGAGCCGTCTTGTAGCGAAGATGGCGGGCGGTGCGCAGATGTTCGCGTTTGCGAAAGCGACGGATATCATGAAGGTCGGGCAGCGGAATGCGGAGACGGTCAAAGAGATCCTTAAGACGATGGGCATCCGGCTGTTAGCGGAGGATACAGGCGAGAATTACGGCCGTACGGTACAGATTAATTTGGAAAATGGCGTCTATACCGTAAAGACGATGGTAAAAGGTGAGAAGGATATTTAAGTGGATGAGGCGGAACGCTTAGAGATGTCCGAGAAGACGTCGGACGTCGATATGCCGCAGGAAGCAGAGGCTGCTACCCTGGAAATTACACAGCCGGATGCGGAACCGATACCGGAAGAGTCGGCTGCGGCAGAGGATGGGCTGGCGGAAGACGCCTTGCAGTCGGAAGATACGGCAGAGGGCGCGGCGCATGGGCTCAGCAACGCGACGCTGGAATCGATGTCCAGAACGGATCCCCAGGCGCAGGCGGTAGCCGAAGCGGAGAGGACAAAATGGGAGCGGCGCAAGGCGATTGTGCGTGACCGGGTGCAAAGCTGGTGCAGGCAATATATGGCAGATGGGGGCTTCAAGCTCGGCATCTCGCTTGTTACGGCTGTCATTGCGGCAGCTATTATCGTGATTACAGGTATTTTTTCGGATCGCCTGCTTGGCGTTGTTTTTTGGCGCGCTGTTATCGGCTTTTTTGTGTCCGGTATTTTCATGAGCGGTACTCTGTATTGGTTGGATCGGTTTGGGATTCCGCTTTTTATCGCAAAGCATGAAGACCAGATCCAGATGGAATGGTTGGCTGAAGCGGAAGAGCCGGAAACAGGTGAAGAAGGAAAGCTGCCGGAAGGAGACGAAGGCGAACCGGAGCCCGGCGAATTGGAGGAACTCATGCCCGAAGAGGGGGAAGAAGGCGCCCCGCAGTCGGGAGAAGCAGCGGAGCTTTCAGAACAGGAAGGTACGGAGGAAGCGACGACAGGAGCGGAGACGCTCGAAAATCCGTCGGAAGGCGACGTTTTGGCGGAGGGAGAAACACCTCAGGCAGCGGAAGATGTGCAGTCGGCGGATGATGCGGTCGCATCGGGCGGCGATATCGACGGCTTGGAAAACGCCGTATTGGATGATGCTTTTTCCTCCTTGGAAACGGATGAAGAAAAAGAGGAACCGCCGGCGTTTGCGCCAATGACGGCAGACAATCTTGAAAGCGTCAGCGTGCTGGAAGAGAACTGATTCGGCGCGCCAGGCAAAGATTTCTAGGAAGGACAGACGGAAAAGGAGGGACGGCTTTCAATGGAGATGATGCTCAGCGAAAAGGAAAGCGAGTCCCTTTGGAAAGAGTATGGCAAGACGCACGCGAAAGAGCTGCGGGATCAGTTGGTGGAGAATTATCTGCCGCTGGTTAATGTGATTGCCGGACGCATCGCTATCAGTCTTCCTTCCCATGTCGACCGTGATGATTTAATCAGCAGCGGTTTTTTTGGTCTGTTGGATGCGGTCGAAAGATATGACCTTAAAAGGCAGAATAAATTTGAAACTTATGCGGGCGTCCGTATCCGCGGAGCGATGCTTGATTATCTGCGCTCCAAGGATTGGATTCCGCTTTCAGTCCGTCAGAAAATACGGGCCTATGAAAAGTGTGTTAGCGAGTTGGAAGGAAACCTCGGGCGGAGCGCGACGGATGAGGAGATCGCCGATGCAATGGGGCTCAGTAATGAGGATTTCGTGAAAGTCGTGTCGCAGATCAATGTTGCGACCGTCATTCCACTCGATGATTATATGCGCGCGGAAACGGCGATCAACGCCTCGCCCTCTCCGCAGGAGACAATCGAGAAGCAGGAGCGGCAGCAGCTTTTGGCGAAAGCGATCGATCGGCTGCCGGAGCGCGAGCGGCAAGTTGTTTCGCTTTATTATCATGAAGAATTGACGATGAAAGAGATCAGTCTCGTACTGGGCATTTCGGAAGCGCGCGTGTGCCAGCTTCATACGAAGGCCATCTTTCGGCTGCGTGGGTACCTTGCCCGCGAAAAAGCCAATTTGGTCGGCTGAGGCGTAAAGGGGGATACACATGGCGGAGGAACGTAAAAGCGCGGAAGTCGGCGGCAAATCGGCCGGATATCTTTTTGAGTTCAAGCCGGATGGTGTATTTTTCACAGTGTACCCAACGGATGACAGCGAAATGCTTTTTGAGCTGTCGGATATGCGGCAGATTCTGAAGGAATACGGCGTCATAGATTATGATATGGGAGAGCTGGCACGGGCTGTTCGCGCGGCAGACGGTACGCCGTGCAAGCTCGCGGCTCATTTTGAGGCCTCGGTTGCGCCGCCGCCGGAGAAGAAGGAAGAGACGGTGACGGAGGAGGCCGTGGTGGACACGCGCGAGGTGATGTCGTATCAGCTCGAAGTATCGAAAGACCGCATGACTGTGACAATGAAAATCAACCGTCAGCCCGGACAACGCCCTCCGGAGAAAGAGGAAATCCTGAAGGATTTGGCCGGAAGGCGCATCACATTCGGTATTGATAATGAGGCTATTGAACGCGGGCTGGAACATGGGACGCAGGCGGTGATTGCACGGGGAAAGCCCCCGGAACCCGGGAAAGACGCGAAGATTGTCCGAAAGTTCAACGCGGAGATGAAGGGGAAACTCGCGGAGGATAAGTACGGCAGGGTCGATTATAAAAATCTGAATCTGTTCATCCTCGCCAAAAAAGGCGATGTCATTGCGGAACGTGTGCCGCATACGATGGGCGTTGAAGGAACGAATGTCTTCGGCGATACGATCAAGCCGAAGCCGGGCAAGCCGAAGCCTGTTCCCGCGGGGAAAAATACGGAAATCCAGGACGAAAATTTTGTTGTCGCGACGATAGACGGACAGATTGTCGAAGCGAACAATAAGTTCAGCATCGATCCGAGATTGGAAATCAGAGGCGACGTCGGCGTCGGAACGGGAAATATCGATTTTATCGGCGCAGTGGATATCGGCGGCAGCGTCCAGCAGGGATTCAAAGTCAAGGCTACCGGGTCGGTTTCAATCAATGGCGCGGTAAACGGCGGCACGGTTGAAGGCTACAGCGTGTTCATCAAGGGCGGCATTATCGGTGCGGGAGCCGGGAAGGGCGTTGTCATAGCCGAAGAGGATGTGCAGGCGGCCTTTGTGGAGAATGGAACCGTTGAAGCGGGCGGCGAAATCATGATTACGGATGTCGCGCTTCATTCCGACCTTCGGGCGGGAGTCCGGATTGTCGTGGAAGGAAAACGAGGCCTGGTGACCGGAGGTTATCTCGCAGCCGGTGAGGAGATCCGCGCGACGGTAATCGGCAATCCCGCACTTGTGGCGGCACGTCTTGTTGTCGGTGTCAATCCGAGCCTGCAAAAAAAGTATCAAGCTGCCTGCAAGGAATATTCGGAATCGAAGAAAAAGCTTCAGCAGCTTACCCAGGCGCTTAACACGCTCGGAAAGATTGATGTTTCCTTGTTGCCGCCGCAGCGCGCGGAGCAGATTGCGCAGCTTACGCGTTCGCAGTTTCCTCTGGCCGGGCAGGTGGAACGCTCGGAGCGCTTGATCAAAGAATTGGAAGAACAGATCTCACAAATGAAGAATGGGCGCATTTGTGTGTCCGACCGCGTTTATCCGGGGCAAAAGCTCATTGTCAATTCCGTTGTCAAGCACATCCAGACTGAAGAGCAGCACTGCGTTTTCCAAGTGGAGGAAGACGAGGTAAGGGTTGGCCCCTATATGTAGTCCTCGGGGAAAGACGGGAGGAAAAGGAAAATGTCGATGGATGTCAATCCAATCAGCCTGCAAATGGTTGTTCCGCGCGCGACGGACGCCGGACAGGTGCAGCATAATCTGAATCAGCAGCCGAATGTGCAGCAGCAGTTTGCGATGGCGCGCGAGCAGATGGACGTCAAGACGAAGATGGAAACGGTGCAGACGCGTGACAATCCGGAGGATGGGCGTGTCAAGGACGATCCCGAGCGGCAGTCGCGGGGCGGCGGATATTCCGGCAGACAGGGAAAACGGCGTGAGCGTGACAACGCAGAGGATGATCGGCCGGCGGTAGACCTCCTGCGCGGGCACAATATCGACATATCGCTTTGATGGACAGGGCAGGCGGGAGCGCGTTCGGAGAACGTGCGCGTTTACGTCTGCTTATTTATTGCAATTTTGAGGGACATTGTTTACGGGTGACGCTTTTGGCAAGGGGATAGAGAATGGCAACGGAAATTTTGGGCTTTCTCATAATCGTGGGCATATTGATTGTGTTTATTGTGCGCCGCGATTTGTGGAATGGGACTTCGAGCAAGGCGGACGAAGTCGAGGAAGCCTCCGTAAAAATGCGTCTGCAGATGGAACATTCCGCGAACGCGATCATTACCCAAATGGATTCGCGCATCCATCAGTTGGAAGGTTTGGTAACGGCGGCGGACGAGCGTGCGCGTATGCTGGAGCAACAAATGGCCGCGGTGCGTGCCGATCAGGAACGTGCGCAGCAGCGGGCTGAAAAGGAATTTGCAGAAATGCGCGCCGCGCAGGCTTCGTATTATGTACCGCAGGAAGCAGTGCCTATGCCGCCGTATCGCAGCACTATGCGGGGAGAAGGCTGGCATGCGCGCGGTGAATATCGGCCCCGCGCTGCATCCCCGGGGCGTTCTCTTCGCCCGATTGAAGGCGTATCATCTGTGCGTCGTTCCGAGTTTGTATCGCATGTGCGTCCGGAAGATCACAGAGATGGGGCGGATTTTGCAGAAACGCTTTCGGATTCAATGTACGCGGCAGAGTCGGGAGACAATGCGTATCGGAGAGCGCAGGACGCTTATTACGAGCATGGGCGGTCTTCCGTTAATCCGCAAGCCGATTATCCTCGGAGCGGCAGGTATTCACGGGATATGGGCTATGCCCGTGAAGATGCGTATGATGAGCGGGAATACGCAGAGCATTATGATGCGCAGTCCTATCCGGTGGAACCGTATCCGGCAGAAGAAACTTGGGAGCAATATGTGGAGCAGCCGCGTCGGGCGGCTCCGCCGCAGGGAATCATTCACGCCCGGCACACGCGGCCCGTTCCCGTGGAAATGGCTGTGGAGGAAACACCTGCGGTCATTGTTGACTCGACGATGTTGCCGAGGCAGGATGATTATGCGCAGGAAGAGCCGGAGGACGCGGGAGCGGCGTTTTCGCAGGAGCAAATGGAAGAACTTGCGCGGACGGAAGCGGAAGTTGTGGTTTCATCCAGCGTGGCGGATGTTGTCGATTTGCCTATGGCGCCCGACGGCGAGGAACAGGCATATGACGGCGCGGAGGATGAGTATGTCCATGTTTTTGCAGCAACGGATACGGGCGGCGGGGATTCGCCGATTCCGGCGTCTGCAAAAAAAGAGGAATCAGCTTTCAGTGGCGAAGATGTTTTTTCAGAGGCAGAACCGGTGCAGGCAGGAGACGAGTTGATGCAGCCGGGAAGGTTTGAAGAACAGGATTTGTTTGAGGAAGAAAACAATCTGGAGAGTACCGATGTTGAGGAAACGGCGTTCTCGGCTTCGGAGGAGGAAGATCTTGCTTCGGATGAGGCGGAGAATGTGCCCGAAGAGGCGGAATCATTCGACGTGAAAGAAATAATTCCTTCGGAGACCGGGGATAAGACGACGCATTTCGAAACGGAGGAAGACGCATGGGAGACACAGGAAACTGCCGCGGCGGAAGCGCTCGTGGAAAGTGGCGATGAGACATCTGAAGACGCGATAAGGGAAGAAGACATTTCTGATATTTCAGATGCAACGATGAGCGGGGAGAAAGAGATGAGTCCGCGCCCACCGTCCCCGACAATCCGTGCAAGGGAGTTGCTGGCGCAGGGAATGCCGCCTGATGAGGTCGCGAAAGAAACGGGCATGGGACGAAGCGCCGTCGAGTTGCTTACGCAGATGGCACAAGGGCAGTTAAATTCGCAAGAGGATGATTGACAGTATTTCCATGCATCGGTATAATATACGATATGTTTATCAATTCGGGGCATAGCTCAATTTGGTAGAGCACCTGCTTTGGGAGCAGGGGGTCGCAGGTTCAAATCCTGTTGCTCCGACCATTATTTCGCACCCGTAGCTCAGCTGGATAGAGCATCGGTCTTCTAAACCGAGGGTCGCGCGTTCGAATCGCGCCGGGCGCACCAGAATAATCAAGGGTTCCGGCTTTTGGCCGGAACCCTTTTTCTTACAGGGATATAAACTGTTTTTTATTCGGACAGCAGAACAGCTTCTGCGTACATTCGGACGCCGATATCGGCATTTGGATGGATGAAATCGATTAAATATGTTTCCGGTGAAGACAATGCGAACTGATGGGCAATATAGCTATTGGCGTCGATGAAGAGATTTCCTTTATTTTTGCACCATTCCTGGAGTGCTTCCGTATAATCCTGGTACGCCGTGTCCGTGTCCGGGGGTTTTATGCCGCCGATGATGCCGGCGTCTCCATCTGTCGCTATCCATGGCGCGATAAAAACAAATTTCGTATCAGGACGGCGTTTGCAGACGGCGTCCTGGAGCGTCTCGAGATTTTTGATATAGTCCGCCGCCGTCACCGCGCAAAAAAGCGGATCGCGGAACAGAATGTCATTTGCACCGGCGGCAACGATAACAAGATCCGCGGCTGCCCGGACAATCGACGGCAGAAAGCAGGAGATCAGGATTTTCGTTGTGGCGCCGCCTTGGGAAATATTGATAATTTTCCCGTGGATTGAAGAATGTATGGGTTCATACCATGGAATGCCGCCGTTTATAGTTCCTTCAGTCAGGGAATCGCCGACAAAGCATACTGTTTCCGCTTTTTGAAGCAGGTGATATATTCGGCTGTTTTTCATTTCTTTTGTCATTGTCAGATATACCTTCTGTTCTGGATATTTGTCATGGCAGCATAATAATGGCAGCGAATGCAAGAAAAGGACTGTCATTCGTTGCTGACAGTCCTTTTTAGTTAATGTTGGCTATAGGCGTTGTTGTCTGTTCTTGATGGCCAAATCATGTGGTAAAGTTCGTAGGGGGGCTGTTGGTCTGCAGGGTAATTGAGAGCAGAGGTCGTGAAGTAGATGCTGTTGTCGGCGGCACGGGCAAAGCTGTCGGCCCAGCGGATATCGACGCCGAGGTTCAGGATGGCGCCCGCTTCGGAGACGTTTGATTCGTCCAGGCGGAATTCCCAGATTCCTTCATAGGAAAGGGCACCCATATAGAGCGCGTTGTTCCGGAGCACCATACCGTCCGCCGGCACGTTTTGCACGTTGACGGCTTTGATTTCTTTTGCCCGCTGGGCGACGGAAAGGTTCTCGTTGAGCAGCGCGGCGGTGGGAACGGAGTAGAGGACGTCGCCGCCAAGGGAGGAGAAATAGAGCAGCTTTTTGTCATCGGAAAGCTCCAGTCCGTCACATTCCGCGAGGTCGCTGAAGAGCCCTGTCGGGAAATAGATTGCCTGCAGCCGGGACTGAACTTCGGGGATGTCTGTCAGCGCCCGCCAGCTATTGGCGGTGTTGAGGTCGAGGACGATGATGCCGCCGTGGCCGGAGTCGGTGATGTAGGCCACGCCCCGGGCGGTATCCACGCGCACGTCGGTCATCATGCTGTCGGGCAGCGCGACGTCGGCGGGCAGATCATAAACCCGAAGAATCTCATTGTGGGAAAGGCTGACCATCAAGAGCCGCGGGGCAGCCGAGGCCGTGTCCTGCTTCGTGCGCTTCCCCGCGTCGAGTACCCAGAGGTTATTCGACGCGTCCGCAACGACGCTCTGCACGCAAGTGAAGCGCGCATTTTCCTCCAGCTCTCGATATGGATAAACTTCGCCGTTCAGGATTTCGCCGACGTGGTAGTCGGGATGGTTGCCCCATGAGGGGAAGCAGACGAAAATGCGCCCTGAAGGGGTGACCGCGACGCCGGTCCACTGATAGGAAGATTGGGCTACGACTGTGAGCTGCGGCGGGTCTTCCCAGGAAACGCTCGCTTTTGCCGCCGATACGGTTGCCGCCGCACTGAACAGGGAAAGCCCCGCCAACGCGCCGCAGATCCATTTTTTTAATTGCATGGTATCATTCCTTTCGATAAATAGCCCTCCCCTTATGGGGAAGGCTACGATACCAAAGCCCCGCTATGCGGGGCTTTGATTATCATCCGGTTATGCGTTTGCCTTGCGGAAGGATTCCATGAAGTCCGCGAGACGCTCGACGCCCTCGATGGACATCGCGTTATAAATCGAGGCGCGCATGCCGCCGACGGAGCGGTGGCCTTTGACGCCGCAAAGGGATTTCGCCTTCGCCTCGTCGACGAATTTCTTTTCCAGTTCCTCGCTGGGCAGCCGGAAGGTGACGTTCATGAAGGAACGGCTGTCCTTCGCCGCATGCCCCTTGTAGAAGCCGTTGGAATTGTCGATGGCGTCGTAGAGGATTTTCGCTTTCTTTGCGTTCCTTTCCGCCATCGCGGAGAGACCGCCCTGCGCCTTGATCCACGCGACGGTCTTGCCGACCATATAGATGCAGAAGGCAGGGGGCGTGTTGTAAAGTGAGTTCTTTTCGAGATGGATGCCGTAGCGCAGCATTGTCGGGATGTCCTTGTGCTTGACGTCAATGAACGATTTCTTGGCGACGACGACTACGACGCCCGCCGGGCCGAGGTTCTTCTGTGCGCCGGCATAGATGAACGTGAATTTCGAGAAATCCAGCGGGCGGGAAAGCATATCGCTGGACATGTCGGCGACAAGGGGAACGCCGTTCGTCTCCGGGATGTAATGATACTCGGTGCCGTAAATGGTGTTGTTGTAGCAAAGATGCAGATACGCGGCGTTGTCCGCGATCTTGATCTCGTCCTGCGTCGGCACATGGCGGAAATCGTCGTCCTTGCTGGTCGCGGCGATATGGCCGACGCCGAGGATCTCGGCTTCCTTGTACGCTTTTTCGGCGAAGCTGCCGGATACGACGTAGCTGCCGACTTTGCCGTCCCGCGCGAAGTTCATCGGAATCATCGCGAACTGTGTGGACGCGCCGCCCTGCAAAAACAGAACGTCGTAGTCGTCGCCGAGTCCCATCAATGAAAGGATGTCGGCTTTCGCCTGGTCGAGCACGGCTTCAAATTCTTTGGCGCGGTGACTGATCTCGATGATCGACTCGCCGGTGCCTTTGAAGTTCAGGAATTCGGCCTGCGCCTCCTTCAGCACTTCCAAAGGCTGGGTGGCAGGGCCGGGATTGAAATTGTAAACGCGATTTGCTTCCACAAAAATTCCTCCTACTTATATTAGATTGTATACATTGTACCGCCCATACGCGGAACGGTCAAGGAGAAATCCGTTTTCTCTTTTCAGCGGGCCAAAGATGGTGTAAAATATAAACTGTGAATAATCTCAAGTTGTGTCGCAAAATCAATTTTTCTGTGCAAAGCGCGTATGCTATGGGCATGAGCAATAGCCGCTGGCGTATTGCGGGGAAGGAGGCAGGATTGGATGCGGAAAAAGACGAAGATTATTTGCACGATGGGACCGGCTACAGACCGGGCGGGGGTTCTTGACGCGCTGATCGCGGGCGGCATGAACTGCGCGCGGTTCAATTTTTCCCACGGCACTCATGAGGAGCAGGCGGGCCGGATCGCGAAGGTTCGGGACGCGGCGAAAAAGGCGGATGCGGTTATTCCGCTGCTGCTCGACACGAAAGGACCGGAAATGCGGCTCGGTGAATTCGCGGAGGGAAAAGTCGAGCTGAAAAAGGGCAGCCGTTTTGTGCTGACGGCGGACGATAAACCGGGAGACGCGTCGCGTGTTTCGGTGAATCATAAGAAACTGTATTCAGAGGTCAAGCCGGGGGACACGCTGCTGCTGTCGGACGGGCTGGTAGCGCTGAAGGTGGAGGCTATCGAAGGTACGGATATCGTGACGACGGTGCAGAACGACGGCCCGATGTCTACGCGGAAGCGGGTTGCCGCGCCGGGGGTCGCGCTGGGACTGCCGCCGATTTCGGAGCAGGACGAAAAGGATATCATTTTCGGCGTCGGGCAGGGGATGGATTTCGTGGCGGCTTCGTTCATCCAACGTGCGGAGGACGTACGGGCAATTCGGGCGCTGATCGCGAAGCACGGCGGCCACATGGAAATTTTGTCGAAAATCGAGAATCTCGAAGGCGTGAAGAATTTTGACGCGATTCTCGAGGAAACGGACGGTGTCATGGTCGCCCGCGGCGATCTTGGCGTGGAGATTCCGGCGGAGGATGTGCCCCTGATCCAGAAGGAAATTATCGCGAAATGCAACCGCGCCGGAAAGCCGGTCATTGTCGCAACCCAAATGCTGGAGTCGATGACGACGAATCCGCGTCCGACGCGGGCGGAAGCCAGCGACGTGGCCAACGCGATTCTCGACGGCACCGACGCGATCATGCTCAGCGGCGAGACGGCCAGCGGCGATTACCCCGCGGAAGCGGTGCAGACGATGGCAAGGATTGCCGAGCGCACGGAGCGCGCGCTTTCTTACCGCGAGATTATCGAAGGCGCGGGCGTGGAGCGGCATAAGACGACGGAAGCCATCGCCCATGCGACGGTGCAGCTTGCCTACGAGATTGACGCGAAGCTGATTATCACGCCGACAGCCAGCGGCTACACGACGCGGATGGTTTCGAAGTATCGGCCGAAAGCAGGGATTCTCGCATTCACGCCATCGGAGGAAGTTGCGTGCCATCTGAATCTGCGCTGGGGCGTCGAGACGATTATTTCGCCCTGCCCCTGGAAAGATGCGGAGGAAATGGCAGCGCTGTCGACGGCGGCAGCGAAGGATGCGGGGCTTGCAGAGTCGGGAGACCGTACCGTCATTACATCTGGAATCAAAGTTGCGGCGGGCAATACGAACGAAATTCGGGTATATACGGTAGAATAAATATTGTTAGCGAAGGAGAGATTACCATGAACCAAAAGGCGGAAAAATTTGCGGAAATGTTGAAGCAGCTTCCTGACGACAATGTATTTGAGATGCGCGAGACGGAAAATGAAGAGGATCATCTCGTCCTGTTCCGTTCCAGTCTTGAAGTGCGGAAAGACTGGTATTTGCCGTTGGTGGTTTTCATTGATGATACCATCTATACTATTATACGCGTCTGGGTTATGACGGATGCGGTGAACGATGAGAATCGTCAGCGCGTTCGCGACTGCCTGACGGAGATGAACCGTCGTTACAAGGTGTTTAAGTATTACGATACTGAGCAGGGAGACATCGTACTGGACGCGTGCCTGCCGGAAAGCGTGGAAAATTTCGATCCGGAAGGAGTGGCAGTGGTTATCGACGTGCTTTGGGATCATCTGAAGGAGCAGTACGAGACGTTGGAAAAGACTGTCAAAGGCTGATATGGAATGTGCCCGACGCTTTTGCGGAAAGTGGTCGGGCGCATTTTTTTTATTTTTTGTTCACGAACAGAAAAAAGTATGGTACAATAGTAAAAGTTTGAACGGGAGAGCGAGGGGCGTCATGCGGATCATCACCGGCAGGGCGCGGGGCGCCAGGCTGAAATCGCCGAAGGGGCTTTCTACGCGCCCGACTTCGGACCGTATCAAGGAGTCGCTTTTCAACATTCTCGGCGCTCGAGTCGCCGGGCGGCGGGTGCTCGATCTTTTCGCGGGGACGGGCAGCTTGGGCCTCGAAGCGTTGTCGCGGGGCGCGGTCGGCGCGGTCTTTGTCGATTGGGCGACGGAAGCTGTCCTGCGGGAAAATGCCGAGCATACGCATTTGCATGAGGCGGCGCGTATTTTTCGGGACGATGTTTTTTCGTCGCTGTCGCGGCTTGCGGCGGAGGGAGCGGCCTTTGATCTCGTGTTTTGCGACCCGCCTTACCATAAGGGGCTTTGGGAGCGTACGCTGGCGGTTCTCGATGCGTCGCCGATTCTTTCGGAAGGCGCGCTGGTCATTGTGGAAAGCGGCGAGGACGAAAAAGAGGTTCCTGCGCTTTCGAGGCTTTCCCTCGTGCGGGAGGAACGCTACGGACATACCACGCGGATGCGTATTTTTGAAATACTGGAG
>CAMVJN010000016.1 GCA_947167825.1 uncultured Selenomonadales bacterium
ACGTTGTCGCCCTGCACATCCACGACGTTGACGATGATGTCGTCCCCGATCATGATCTGCTGGCGCGGCTTGCGCGTGAGAACTAGCATTTATTTTTCCTCCTTCTCCTTGAAGAGGCGGTGCTTCGTTGTATATTTGCTCTTTTCGAGTACCACCTGCTTCGCCAGGAATGTGCGTTTGCTGATCACGATCGGCGCCACGAGATTCGCCGTCATGTTCTTGATTTCCCCGCCGGGAATCGTAATGAGCACATAGATCAAAACATCTTCCGCCGTCTTGATGCCGAGCCTTTTCGCAATCTCGTCCTCAAGCTGGAACTCATAGTCCGGGAAGAACACGAACGGAACGCCCATCATGAACGCAAGCTCCGGCGTATTTACCGACTGCAGGAATGTATACGGGCTGTCGCTCTCATAGGGGAGCAGCACAAACTCATGCTCGTCCTCGAAGGCAGGAATGCCTTCGTCAAACTGGACAATCTTGTCCTCCTCAATCTCCAGCTCGCCAAAACGTACCGTGTTGATCTTTTTCATGCTCTTTGCCTCCTACTTCATTTTGCTTGTTCTAGGTCTTTCTAGGTTACGCATAAATGTCATAGTGGCCTTCCGACACCCAGCTGTGGATCGAGCCGCGGTCTTCGAGAAACACTTCAAAATGCCCCTCGTTGTAAGTGACGTCCGCCTTGTCCGCCGTGTTGATTTTGTAATCCCAGCTTCCGGGGTCGATGTCCCCCGGCTCGTCGGCGGGCGTGATGTGCACCTCGGGATCGGGAATCGCCTGCGCCTCCAGATACCGCTTTTTGCTGATTTCCGAAGACAGCTTGCTTTTGGCCTGGCTGGCGATTTCGTTGTGTCCCTTTTTTGCGCCGCTCTCGATCATCGACCATGCCTTTTGGGTATGGCTCGAAGCCGCGGACTGAACGTCGGAAATGCCTTGCTGGCCGTTCTCTCTGGTGAAATCGCCCATCGTGCGTGCGCCATAGGCTTTGCGGCTCGGGTACGAATTGATTTCCAGCGTAATCCGTCCCATGCCGGTATTCGAACGCGGCGCATGATACGCGCTGTCCACGGTCGGCTTCTGGATGCGGCTCGAAAGCGTTGAAGCCGCCATGTCGATGCCGATGCGCGGGAGCGTATGGCGCGTATTCAGATAGAGCATCACGGTCAGCCCCCTTCCTTGGCAGAACAAATCCTAGTATTCCTTTTCTATTATATATTTTTTCACAGAAAATTACAAGTGTTTACCGCAAGTAATCCGTGAGCGTCTGTGGCAAGATTCTCGCGCCGACGTTCAGCGAGAGATTGTAGACCGTCTGCGACTTCATCATATCCACCGCCAGCTTCGCGACGTCGGTGGAATGGACGTCGGTGATGTCGCCGAGGATTTGCTGGTTCTGCGTCGTCAGCATGGCCTGGCAGTCCCTGTAGACAGATTGGCGCGACGCGATCTTCGTTTGGGCGCTGTTGACCGTGTTGTAGGCGGCGTTCGCCAGCGTCTTGCCGTCCGAGTTCATCCAGTTGCTGTCCGGCCCCGCCTGTCCCTTTCCATTTTTCGTCGTTCTGCCGTGCTCGCACATCGCGACAACAGTAAACATATCGTTAAAAGCATTCGCGGCGGATTTCTCGTTGCCGGAATCCGCGTTGTCGAAGATGCTGAAGCCCGCTATTTCCAAACCGCTGGCGTTCACCGTATCGGAGGCGGGCTGCGTCGCGCCGTTCTCCTTGACCATCGAGAACTGCTTTTTGTCGCCGTTATAAGTGACGATGTTCTGGGAAACTGTGGCAAATTTATACCAGTTTTTTCCCGGATAATCATAAACTATCCCAGTAAGCGATTCAGGATCGTTATAACCGGCCTTGCCGCCAACATACGCTGTCTCGCCATCCCACAATTCGCCGCCGTGGTTTGCTGCAATAGTACGAACATAATTCCCGCCTGCGTCCAATACAACCAAATCCGTGTCAGCGCTTACAGATTTTCCGAACACTGGATTATGATCGGCATCAAAATACGTCTTTCCATAAATAACCTCACCAAAATCCTTCGTCGTCCGGACACCCTCTTCGTTAACGACAGCATCGGTACGCCTAACGCCCGTGCTGTCGAAATAACTTGAAACCATAAAGCTGGAATTGACTGCCAATGTCGATTTCTTATCGGCATCCGATACATACTTTTGACCTTGTGCGATTTTTTCTTTGTAACCTTCCTCCACGAAATCCTTCGTATAAACATTGCCTGTCTGCGTATTCAGGTAATAGGTGCTTCCGTCGCTGCCCTCCAAGGTCAGCATCTGCACCACATCGCTGGACTTCGTGGCATCACTGAAAAACGCCGCCTGCTTGTCGTCAAGAGTCTTCGCGATGCCGCGTTCATACTTCTCCTTCGAGATTTCATAAGGCTGCACGAGATCCGCCTGCCCGGAGAACAGGTAGCGCCCGTTGACGTTCGTATTCGCGTCGGCGACCGCCTGCTGCGCCTGCACGAGCATCTCGCCCGCGATGGCGCGCATATCCGCGTCGGAGTTCGAGCCGTCCGCTTGGTTCGACTTCACCACGATCTTCGAGAACGCGCTCGTCATATCGACGAGGGCGGCGTCGGTGTTTTTCATCCACGAGATCGCGGTCTGGACGTTCGTCTGGTATTGGTTGTTCTCGCTGTAGGTGACGCTGTGGCGCAGGTACTTCGAGTAATCGACGCAGTCGTCCGAGGGACGATGGAGCTTCGAGCCGTCGCTCAGCTCGATCAACTTCGTCTGGTCTTCGTATGTGCGGTTGATGGAGTTCCGGTACCGCACCGTGGTGTTGTAGCTGCCTATACGCATGGTTGTTCTCCTTTATCCCTTTACATATAGTCCGCCAATGTCGGCGGGATGACGCGGGAGCCGAAGGACAGGGACAGATTGTAGATGGTCTGCGCCGTCATCAGGTCCACCGCCAGCTTCGCCACGTCGGTAGCGTAGACGTTGGTAATGTCTTCGAGGATTGTCTCGCTCTGGGTGGCCAGCATTTCCTCGCAGTCCGTATAGACCTGCTGGCGCGCCGCGACCACCGTCTGGGCGATATTGATAGTGTTGAAGGAATTGTTCGCCAGCGTCTTGCTGTCCGAGCTCATCCAACGGCTGTCGTCCCGCTCGCACATGGCGACAACGGTCAAAAGGTCGTTGAACGCGTTGGCGCCGGAGATCTCGTTGCCGGAATCCTCGTTGTCGAAAATGCTGGAACCCGCGATATCGACGCCGCCGGCGTTCACCGAGTCGGTGGCGGGCTGGGCCGCGCCATTTTCCTTGACCATCGAGAACTGCTTCCGGTCGCCTTGGTAGGTCACGATATATTGGGAGACAGTGGCAAATTTCAGCGTGACTGTGCTGCCGCCCACCGTGACGCTCGAACTGAAGCTCTCTCCCGCCGCCTTGATGACGCCGCGCGAATCGAAATACGTGGACACATCCGTAGAGCCGCCCCAGCTGGAAATTGTGCCCGCCTCGCCGCCGCCAGCCGCATGCTCCTGCCCCGCCGCGACCTTGTCCTTGTAGCCTTCATCCACGAAATCTTTGCTGTAAACGTTTCCCGTTTGCGTATTCAGGTAATACGTGTTCCCGTCGCTGCCCTCCAGCGTCAGCATTTGCGTGAGGTCGCCGGACTTTGAGGCATCATTGAAAAAATCCGCCTGCTTGTCGTCGAGCGTTTTCGTGAGGCCCCGCTCGTATTTGTCGTTCGAGATGGTATAGGGCTGGATCAAGTCCGCCTGCCCCGCGAACAGGTAGCGGCCGTTGACCTGCGTATTCGCGTCGGAAACGCACTGCTGCACCTGCACCAGCATTTCGCTGGCGATAGCTTTCATATCCGAGGCGGTGTTCGTGCCTTGGGCTTGGTTCGCCTTTTCCACGACGGTCTTCATGGCGTCCGCCATATCCACCAGCGCGGCGTCCGTGTTCTTCATCCACGAGACGGCGGTCTTGATGTTGTACTGGTATTGGTCGTTTTCACCGTAGGAGGTGTTGAATCGCAGATATTTCGAATAGCCGATGGGAGCGTCCGAGGGGCGGTGCAGCTTCGCGCCGTCGCCCTGCTCCATGAGGTTCGCTTGGTTTGCATAGCTGCGGTTCAGTTGGGTCATGTACCTCGTCGTCATTTGGAGGCTGCCTACGCGCATTTCAGCTCACCTTACCTTCCCACGACGCCCGTCGAATTGATCAGGCGGTCCAGCATCTCGTCCATCGTCGTCAGGCACCGCGAGCAAGCGGCATAGCCCTGCTGGAACATAATCATGTTCGTCAGCTCCTCGTCCCAGTTCACGCCCGCGACGGAAGTCCGCCACTGGGTAACCTGCTCGACGATGTCCTCCTGCGACTTGACGGTGTTGTTCATCATCGAGGAATCGACGCCCAGCGCCGTCATGCGTTTGTTGTAATAGCTTTGCAGCGATGCCGCGCCGAGGGACGCCTTGTCTTTGTAATTCGGCAGACCTGTGTCCTCGGTGCGGTTCTTGTCCTCCAAATTCAGGAGCGTGCTGATCAGGACCGCGTTGGAGCCGTCCGCCGTGCCGTTCGGCGTATGGTCGAGAAGCAAATTGCCGCTGGCGTCTTTTCCCGTGATATAGCTGACGTCGTAAGTATGGGGCGCTGAGTCCGCCGTCATATAGAGATCCATGAGGTCGAGATGCGACATTCTGGTGCCGCCGCCCGCTATCGCGGTGCGTCCCTCGTCCGTCTCGTAGAGCGTGCGTGCCGCGATTTTCCGCTCGCCGTCCACCGCCGTGATGTCGTCCGAGACTTTCAGCGCGTTGATGATATTGATACCGTCCAGCGTCGCCCAAGAGCCGCCCGCCTCGGTGCCGCCGTTGTAAATCTCGGTGGATACGTACCAATTATTGTCTGTGTTGACACCCATGTTGTGAACCTGCTTATAGATGCGCACCTCTTGGGAATCCTCGTTCCAAATGTACGCGACTCGGTTCTCGCCCGCAATGGTTGCACCGCCGTATTGGGACGGGTCGTTCTCGCCAAAGAAATTGATGCCCGTGGCAGGAAAACTGCCCGTCGCGGTGTTCGGCTCGTAGACGTCCATGCCCGCGCCCGCCTTGTGCTGGGCGTTGAACTCGGTCAAGAGGAACGCCGCCATGCGCGCGATGTCGTCGATATATTCCTTGTCCTCCTGGATCGCGTCCACCTCGGCCTTCAGCGTCCCGCTCAGCGGGTCGAAGATAACGCCTGTGTCGCCGATCTCGATATTGTAATCGGTGATGCCGTACTTCGGGTTCGGGATGCCCGGCTGCCGCCCGTCGTCATAGACCGGGCCCACCGTCAGGTCCAGCTTCGTGATGCCGTTGACGATGGAAGCGCCGTTGGAAACGATGGTGTACATGGAGTTGGCCGCGTTCTCGGAAACGGAGATGCTCATGAAGCCGGAAAGCTGATCCGCGAGATTGTCCCGCTCGTCCCGCAGGTCGTTGGCCATGCCGCCCGCCGATTCCGCCGCCATGATGGCCTTGTTGAGCTGCACGATCTGGTCGGTGATGCTGTTGACCTTCTCGACGTTGATCTTGATATCGTCATATTCCGACGTGATCTGCTGCTGGAGCTGCTTGCCGGAAGCCTTCACGCGGTCGATCAGGATGCCCGCCTGCTCGATGACGGCGGTGCGCTCGCTGGTGTTGCTGGCTTCCTTCGACATATCCACCCAAGACTGGTAAAACTGCAAAAGCGCGTTTTGCAGCCCCGTTTCGTCGGAGTCGTTGAAAATCGCTTCGAGCTTTTGATAGTTCGTCTGCCGCGTCTTCGCGTATTCCTGGTCGGCGTATTCGCGCCAATACTGCTTATCCGCGTAAACGTCGCGGGCGCGGGTAATCGACAGTGAGTCGACGCCCGAACCCACGAACTGCCGTATGCCGTTGGCGTAAATCGTATCTGGCATGACCGCGGCCTGGTTCACGCTCTGGCGCGAGTAGCCGTCCACGTTGGAATTCGTCATATTGTGGCCGGTGGTCTCCAACGAGAGCCGGTTCGTGGTGACGCCGCGATACATGGTGTTCAGTCCCGCAAAGGTAGAACGCAGTGCCATGATGTTTTCGTCCTTTCCTTGTGCTCCTTGCTGTGGTTTATCGTGTCCGTACTGTAAACTCCTTCCGTCAGCCCTGCGGGCTGCCACCTCCCTCAAAGAGGGAGGCTATTTCTGCCCCTCTTTAAGGGGGGTGTCCGCGTAGCTGACGGGGGGAGTATTCCTTTTCATATGCTCTGATCGAACAGCTTCCGCCCCTGCGTCGCCTGTTCGGGCGCGTCCGGCGTGCCGTAGCCCGGCGCAGCCGAGGCCTCCGTCATTACGTTCAGACTGAATGTCAGGTATTCCATATCTTTCTTCAAAAGGCTGCGGCTCGATTCCACGACGTCGCGCATTCTTTCGAGCAGGTCCCTGAGACGCTTCATCTGCTGCCGCACCCTTGTCTTCTCTTTCGAGTACGGCATCCGTCCCACGACGGCCTCGATATTGTCCGCCTGCATCTCCGCCAGAAGCGCCGCCTTGTTTTTTTCGTGGGCTTCCATTTCGCGGAGCGTTTTTTCGATGGCTTTCGTCGCTTCCGATACCGCTTTGCCGTTCAGGTTTTCCTTCAGCGCCTTTTTCTGCGCCTTCGACTGCTCGTAAAGGCGAAGCGTCAGCGAAAGCTCCGCTTTCAACAGGGACTCGATCCGTTCCAGCGTCGTATTGCTTCCATTTTCCATATCCGGCGCCCTCATGCCTTAAAGTCGAATTTCTTTTCCCGCGTGACGCTCTCATTCCCCTTCTGCCCATAAGTCGGGTCGATGGAGGAATTCGACAGGCGGTTCAAATGGTATTCGACAGCGCCGAGCGCATGGCGGATCAGGAATTCGTTGGCGTCGCTCGCCTCCTGCGCTTTGCCGACCCGCTCGTTCAGGCGCTCATGGATCTCATGCAGCGAGGCCCGAAACTCTGCCGGGCACGCCGCCTCCACATCCGCCATCGTGGCGGCGGCATGGCTCGCCGGGATTTCCTTGGATAACGCCAAAAGCGCATCCTGCCGGCGTTTTTCGGCCACGCGGATGCGCTCAAGCTGCTGCTTTTCTTCCTCAACGATGGGCTCCAGCCCTTTGAGGTTAACGGCGACAAGCGCTGCTCTCTTTTTTCCCGAGATACTGAGAAGCGCCGCATACGCGTCGGATAATTCTTTCAGGGCCTGGATGAGATTCTGCCACATAACGCCGCCTCAATAACGCATGGCGAGCATATCCGCCGCCAACGTCTTCGAGTCCACGTGATACGTCCCGTTCGCGATTTGCTGGCGAAGCGCCTCCACGCGATCCGTACGTGCGCTGTCCGATTCGCCGCGAAGCTGGGCGAGTGTCTGGCTGAAGCTCTTCGCTTCGCTGGACATCACAAACTCCGTCGCTTTCGGTTCTTCCGCGCGTTTCACGTTCTTGACGGACGCGGTCTGCTTCCGATTGGCAAAAAGCCCGGTTGCAGCTTGGATGTAATTACTGATAATCATTTGGATTCACCATCCTCTGCCGGCGCGTCCGTGCTCCGTTAGATTCCTGTCCTTGTTTCTTGATTCTGCCCATAAATCGAAAAAAGGCGGGGGTTTCTTAACCCCCGTTTTCCGTCAAATATTCCGTTTTATTCCATATTATCTCATTATTTCTCTCATTATCTCTCGTTTAGTACCAAGTTTGAGGTACATTAAAGTTTTCTTAAAAACGTTCCGGCCTGCACAAAAAAGAGCCGGAATTTTTTCCGGCTCCCCTTCTCTCCCTTATAGCTTTTGCCCCATATCCTTCGAGCGGAACCCCGTGCCCATCGGGCGCTTTTCCGCGACCGCTTTCACCGCGCGCTCCACGGCGTTCTTCTGCGCCTTCATGACGTCCTTCTTGATTTCCGCGTCGCACTTCTCGCAAAAACGGCCGCGATGAATCGGCTTGCCGCATTTCTCGCAGGGATAGGAAATATCGATGCCGTCCTGCACGAAACGGCCTTCCTTGATCATGCGGCGAACGAGACGTTCCTTGACGCCCTCGACGCCGTCCACGATATCCTTGATCGTGGAATGGGGATGGTCGCGCACGAAGGACGCCACCTTGAGCATCAGTTCATCTTCCTTCTCCAGGCAATCACGGCAAATCCGCGATCCCATATCCATGAAAAGTTTCCCGCATTCCGGGCAATTCTTCAGCTTTCCTGCCATTTTCCTCTCACTCCTATGTGTTGATGCCAATGATATTAAATTCGTCTATATTGTATACCAAAATTTCCTCAACGGCAAGTCTTGTGTTTTTGTTTTGTTTCACGTGAAACAATCGAACAAAACATGAAAGGGTTTTCAGAATATGTTCTATTGTTTCACGTGAAACATTTTTTCGGTTTATAAATATCCTTTTACTGTCTGTCGCTTGCCAACGTCCAGGCGACAATCTCCGCCGCGCCTGCTTTCCGCAGCACTCTCGCGCACTCGGCGATGGTCGCGCCCGTCGTGAAAATGTCGTCGACGAGCAGAACGGATTTTCCCGTAATTTCTTCCTCATAAGAATCATCCGTGAGAGAAAAAGCGCCCTTGATATTTTCCACGCGCTGCGGCGCGGACAAGCCATACTGCGGCGCGGTCGCCCGCGCACGGACAAGCGCGTTCCGCCAGGTCCATCCCTGCGCCGTCAGCCATTCGCGGAAAATCATTTCGGTCTGGTTGCCGCCGCGTTCTTTTTCTTTTTCGGCGAACAACGGCACAGGAACGACAATCCCCGGCATCCAATCTGCGCGGGGCAAAGCTTCGCCCGCCGCCTCCAAAAAGGAATGAATGGCCGCCAGTCCGTCGCGCCGCTTCTTGAATTTCAACGGCAGCAGCAGCGAACGGAGTGCCCCTTGATACGGCCCGAAGGCCCACGCCTCGGAAATCACGCTGCGCTCGCTGCCCAATGGAAGCCGCCGCACACGAAGCGAAGCTGCGAGGCACGCGGGACACCATCCGCCTCGTTTTTCCGCATAGGCACTGCAAGCCGGGCACCGAGGCGGAAAGAGGAAATCAAACAAAGAATCGGATATATATTTAATGAAGGAAAATTTTTCCTTTTCCATCATTCGACGGCTCCCGCAAGCCGTGCGGCAAGCAATGTGAAGCGCCGCCGCGTCTTGTCGTTTTCCACCGCGATGCGGAGCGCGCGGCTGCTCCCCAAGAGGATCACGCGCTCTTTGGCTCGTGTCACGGCGGTATAAAGCAGGTTCCTCTGCAGCATCGCGCGATGGCCGAGGACGATGGGCAGTATGACAATCGGGTATTCGCTGCCCTGGCTCTTGTGGACGCTCATGGCATAGGCTGGCTGGAGAGAGTTCATCTCCTCGCGCTTGTACTCCGCCGTATGGTCCTCCCCATAGCGCACGGTGATTCCCTGTGCGCCGACGAAGACGACGAAGCCCACGTCGCCGTTGAATACATTTTTCTCGTAGTCGTTCTTGATCTGCATGACCTTGTCGCCGACACGGCAGGTGAAATTCCCGGAAACGATCTCCGGCTCATGCGGCGTAGCGGGATTCAGCGCCGCCTGCAGCAGACGGTTCAGACGATCGATGCCGCAGGGAAGGCGGTGCATCGGCGAAAGCACCTGCACATCGCGCAGCGGATCGATGCCTTCCGCCGCCAGTTCATCCCGGCAAAGCGCGACAACGGCCTCCGCTGTCTCCTCCTCGGACGCGATCTCCCGGAACTCGAACGTATTGCCCGCCGTGAAGTCCGGCATCCGCCCCGCGTTGACGGCGTGCGCGTTCCGCACGATCAGGCTCTCCCCCGCCTGACGGAAAATGTCCGTGAGCCGCACGCTGGGAAACATTTTCGAACGCAAAATATCCGCCAGCACCGTCCCCGGCCCCACGGAGGGAAGCTGGTCCACGTCGCCGACGAGGATCACATGGCAGCCGCGGGGCACGGCAGCGAGAAAATGCTGCATCAAAACAATGTCCATCATCGAAACTTCGTCGAGGATGATGACGTCCGCATCAATCGGCGTGTCCTCGTCGCGCATGAATACAGTGCGCCCGTCGTCCGCCGCCTGCGCCTCGAGCATCCGATGGACGGTGGTCGCCTTCCTGTCCGTCGCTTCGCCGAGACGCTTGGCTGCGCGGCCCGTCGGCGCGCCGAGACGAACGGAAAGGCCGAGCATTTCCAGCACGCCGATCATGCCGCGCACGACAGTAGTCTTGCCTGTGCCGGGGCCGCCCGTCAGGATAAACACGCCATGACGAAGCGCCGCCGCCACCGCCGCCCGCTGACCGGCCGCCAGCGTGATGCCGTCCATGCGCTCCCATGCCCGCGCCAATGTTTCCGGCTCGTCCACCTCGAACCTGTCCGCGTGGTCGGCGATATAGAGAAGCGCGGAAGCTGTTTCCGTTTCCGCACGGTAAAGCTGGGGCGGGTAAATCAGCGTCTCGCCGCCCTCCGTTTCGTAAAAAAGCTGTCCGGCCTCGATCTCGTCCCGCACCGTTTCCCGAACCAGCGAAGCGTCGACGCCCAACACGCCGGCCGCGTCACGAACCAGCCACGGCTCCGGCAGGCAGCAATGGCCGAAGGAAGCGACTCCGTCCAAAACGAAACGTATCCCCGCAGCGATCCGCGCCGAACTCTCCGGCTCATAGCCCGACGCCATCGCGATCGTATCCGCCGTACGGAAACCGATCCCCATGACTTCCCGGGAAATCCGATATGGGTCGTGCTCCAGAACGTCCATCGCAAAGGAGCCGAACTTTTTGTAAATGCGCGCGCCGTATGTGCCCGAAACGCCGTACATTTCCAGCTTGAGCATGATTTCCTTCAGCTCGGATTGCTCATGGTACGATTCGTAGATTTTTTGCGACGTTTTTTTGCCGATGCCCTGCACTTCCAACAAGCGATGCGGCGCGTTCTCGATGACGTCCAGCGCGTCCGCGCCGAATTTCGCCACGATACGCTGCGCCATCGCCGGGCCGATCCCGTTGATTGCACCGGACGCAAGGAACCGCAAGACGCCCTGCGAACTCGTCGGCGCGGCGACGCGAATATGGGTTGCCTTGAACTGCGTGCCGAAACGCGGATGCTCGACCCAGTCGCCCCGAAGCGAAACCTCCTGGCCGACCAGCGGCGCGGCCGACGGGACCGTGACGGAAACGCGCCCCGGCTGTCCTTCCGGCACGAGGCGGAACACGGAAAAACGCCCGTCGCCCGCGTCAAACACGACGCTCTCCACAACGCCGGCAAGTTCCTCCATCACTTCCGCCTCCTTTCGTATCTTGCCTTCCCCTCTGGGGAAGGGGGACCGCTTTAGCGGTGGATGAGGTGGCACGACATAGCACTCACATCATCCTTTAGGTTACGAGAACACCTCATCCGTCGCGCTGCGCGCGCCACCGTCCGGGGAGTCCACTGGGCTCCCGCGTAAAGCGCCCCCAGAGGGGAAGGCTAGAGTAGTTCTCCCCACTTCTCATACCGCTGCTCGATTTCTTTTTCTTTTTCCGCGTATTCCTCGGCAATCCTTCGGCTTTTCTCCGGATCCTGCTGAAGCTCCGGGTCGTTCATTTCCCGCTCCAGCATTTTCAGCTCCGCTTCCGCCATCGCCAGCTCCGCCTCCGCGCGCTGAAGCATCTCCTGCCGCTTTTCCTCGCTGACGCCCGGCGGCGGCGCGATTCGTTTTTCCTTTTCCGCCGGCGTTTCCTTTTTCGGATTCGGCTGCTCCCGCTTCGACTCCTTCGCCGCCTGTACCGGAGCCGCTTCCGCCACCTCCGCGGCTTCTTCCGCCGATTTCTTTTCCCTGTAATAGAGATAGTTTCCGTCGTACCGAGCCAGCTTCCCGTGTTCCAGCTCCAACGTCACGTTTGCCACTTTGTCCAAAAAATATCGGTCGTGGGAAACGACGAGGAACGTCCCCGGGAATGCCATCAGCGCTTCCTCGACAGCTTCCTTTGCCGGAATGTCCAAATGGTTCGTCGGCTCGTCCAATACGAGGAAATTCGCGCCGGTCAGCATCAGCTTCAAGAACGCCAGCCGCGACTGCTCGCCGCCGGAAAGCTCGCCGATCACGCGCTCCACCTCGTCGCCTCGGAACAGGAACGCGCCGAGATACCCCCGCGCCGTTTCCTCGTCCGTGCCGAACTCATAGAGGATTTCCTCCAGCACCGTGCGTTCCTTGTGCAGTCCCTCATGCTGCTGGGAAAAATAGCCGATCTTGACGCGGCTGCCAAGCTTCACGCTGCCCGCCGCGGGCTCCAGCTCGCCGACAATCATCCGGAGCAGCGTCGTCTTGCCCTCGCCGTTGGCCCCGACAACCGCCACGCCGTCGCCGCGCCGCACCAGCATCGACAGATGGGAAAATACTGTATGGTCGCCGAAAGCCGCCGCCGCGTCCTCGATCTCCACCACGCGCTCCGCGCACTCGCCCGGCGGATGGAACGCGAAATAATTGAACCGCGCCTTTTCCGGCGGCAGCACGATCCTCTCCATGCGGTCAAGCCGGCTCTGCCGCCCCCGCGCCTGCTTGGCCTTGATGCCCGCCTTGTAGCGGCGGATGTATTCCTCGGTCTCGCGGATCTTTTCCTGCTGCTTTTCGTAAGCGGATTCGAGAGCCGCGCGCCGCTCGTCCCGCACCTTTTGGTAATAGCTGTAATTGCCCGCGTAGACCGTCGCCGTCTGATTTTCCAGCCCGATGATCTTCGTCGCGACGCGGTCGAGAAAGAATCGGTCGTGGGAGATCAGCAGCACGCCGCCCCGATACCCGCGAAGAAAATCCTCGAGCCATTCGATCATGCGGATGTCGAGATGGTTTGTCGGCTCGTCGAGAAAAAGAAAATCCGGCTCGCGCAGAAGCGCTTTCGCAAGGCAAACTCGCGTCTTCTGCCCGCCGGAAAGATGCGCGACGCTCCCCGCAAGATCGTCGTCCGTGAATCCAAGGCCGAATGCCACACGGCGGATACGGCTCTCCACATCGTAGCCTTCCAGATGCTCGAAGCGTTCGACGATTCGGCCGTATTCCGCCAGCCGTTCCTCGTCCGCGCCGCCGCGTCCGATTTCCTTTTCCAACGCCTTCTTTTTCTCGCCGAGACGGAAAATATCCGAAAACGCGCCGCGGAATTCGTCATGCAGCGTACCCGTGCCAAGCGACGCCTGCTGCTCCACATAGCCGATGGAGTCTTCCGCGTCCCGCTTCACCGTGCCGGTCTCCGGCTCCTCCTCGCCAAGGATGCAGCGCATCAGCGTCGTTTTTCCCGCGCCGTTGGCGCCGACAAGCCCCGCGCGCTCGCCCTTTGCCACACGGAAGCTGACGTCCGCGAAAAGATTCAGCGTGCCGAAGGATTTGGACAGTCCGTCCACCAAAAGTTCACGCATTATTGTAATCCTTTCCTATCCGCAGCACTGCCGTATCATCGTCGCTCTCATGAACCACGCAGGGAAACGGCAGCTCTCCGAACAAGGCCTCCGTCCCCTTCGGGATAGTCAGCACAGTTTCCGCACGATCCCGCGTTTCGCCATTGCCCACGTCCTCGTTGTCGATGACGAAGCCCTTCCCCCGCAGCACATCAGCGGACGCCGCCGCCGCGCCTTTGATGCCGCTCTCGTTCAGCACGCGCACGCGGATATTTTTCCGTTCCTCCATCGCTTTCTGTTCCCGCGCCGCCGCCGCTTCCTCCTCCGACGCGATTCGGAACATGCCCGCCACGTCCACCAAATCCTTGGGCAGGCTGCTCTGATAAACCTCGATATCCTTTGCTGTCCGCTGCTCCAGCTCAGGCGTAAAGGGCACGCCCACCTGAAACGCCAGCAGCCTTCGAGATTCCCGGATATCAGGCAGCCAATAGCTGGTTTCCTGCCACCATCCCGGATACCCCGGCAGGACATGGGACGACACGCCGTTCGCTTTGATATCCGGCAGTATTGTGACATAATGGACCAAATCGCCGGTCTCGATATCCGTCTTGATTACCGACGACAGTTCCTGAACAATTTCCCCTAAATGCGGGATGACCTCCGGCGACGCCACCCGATCCAAAAGCGCCTGCATAAATTTCTGCTGCCGCGCGACGCGGCCAATGTCACCTTCCTCATCGCGGAAGCGAACATACTGCATCGCATGCCGGCCGTCAAGATGCTGCTCGCCGGGCTGCAGGTCGATTACGAGCCCGCCGTCCTCGTCCCACGGATCCTCATAATACATCCGCTTTTCCACATCGATATCTACGCCGCCCACCGCGTCAATCATCCGCTCGAACGCGTGAATATCGACGAGCACATACCCGTCCAGCGACGTCGCCAAAAGCTTCTCCAGCAGTTTCTGCGTGTATTCATGACCGCCGTATGCATAAGCGTGATTGATCTTCTCGTAGGCGCCCTGTTCCATCTCCACCCGCGTATCGCGCGGAATGGAAAAAACGGAAGCCTTTTTCGCCGCGGTATCGAGCGAAACAATCAAAAGCGTATCGCTCCGCCCCGTATCTTCGGTGCGCGGATCGACACCCATCATCATGATCTCCTTCGTTCGCGGCGAAGCAATCGTATCCTCCGGCACCTTAGCAGGCTCCGGCCGCCGCCCGAAAAACCACCAGCCGATTCCGGCGCAAATCCCGACAAACAAAAATAGCATTACCGACAAAACCAAAAGCCGCCGCCTGCGGTTCCTCTTCCTACGCGTCCGCCGCATCCAAGTCGCCCCTTTAATCCACATCGCGAAAAATCGCGTCTGATAACATAAATATAAGTATAACAAAAAAGCCCACCTGTCGCAACGAAAGACGAGCGGATAAAGTCTTTTGATTTTCCCCTCTATTGACTTTTGATTTTCCCCATACTAAACTTTAGATTATTACCGGTTAAAACTTTCGATTTTTATCAAAGGAGGCGCCTTATGATTGCCAGACAAGCACGCAACGCTCTTCTCCGCCTCGCCGCCCAGTTCCCCATCGTCGGCGTCACCGGCCCCAGGCAAAGCGGAAAATCCACTCTGACAAAAGCGGTATTTCCAAACAAGCGATACGTCACATTTGACGATCGAACAATGCGTGAATTAGCTAAGTCCAATCCCTCCGACTTCATCGCCGCGTTTCCGGACGGCGCTATTATTGACGAAGCGCAAAAAGTGCCGGAAATCTTTGACGCTCTGAAAATGCATGTGGATGCTTTCGATGTTGCCCCCGGCAAATTCATCCTCACAGGCTCCAGCCAATTTCGATTGAAATCCAATATGACAGACAGCATGGCCGGACGCGCCGCCTTCCTGAAACTGCTGCCGTTTTCCGTCAAGGAACTGAAAGACGCAAACGCGCTTCCCGGCAATCCCTATGATCTCATCTTCGGCGGCCAGTACCCGCCGCTCCACGATCCGGACAAGCACTTTCTTGCAGAGGATTGGTACGAAAACTATATCGATACCTATTTGGACCTCGACGTTAGGGATCAAATCAACCCTACCAATCTTTCCGCATTCCGAAAATTCGTCCAAATATGCGCAACATACAGCGGTCAGCTCCTCTCCATGGGCAGCATCTCAAAAGCCGTTGGGGTAACCGCACCAACTGTTAAAAACTGGCTCTCCATCTTGGAGACTTCATATATTATTCATTTTCTTGTGCCGGACACCAATAATTTAGGAAAGAGCATCGTCAAAACGCCGAAACTGTACTTTATCGACTCAGGGCTGCTTTGCCACCTGCTCCGAATCGACTCAAAAGAAGAGCTTCTGCTTAGCCGTCATAAAGGAGCCGCAGTGGAAACCTTTGCCGTCGCCGAACTTTTGAAATGCCGCATGAATCAGGGGAAAAAACCAAACCTGTCGTTTTTCCGCGACCAAAAAGGATTTGAAATAGACACAATAGCGGACTGGAAACACACCTTCGCCATCGAAGTCAAAAGCGCCAATGCCCCGGAATCCAAGCTCTCCGCCAATACGAGAAAATACCTCGCACTCCGTAACGACAGCAACGCAAAAAGCGCCGTATTTTACTTGGGCGATGCCGGAATGACCATCAACGGGACATTGTATGTACCTTGGAAAGAATGGGGAGAATTCGCTGATGCGGCAAATCCCGATTATCCCTATAAATGAGAATCTCTACGACGATTTAATCATCGACATACGGGAAATGTTTTGATCAAACTGCAGAGAAATAGACAGCATGCAAACTCAACACCGTTTTGCAAAGCCGCTTCGTCACCGGACAATCATCTGCAGCCTGTTCTGTTTCCTATTTTAGAAAAACCGCCGATTGCTCTGCGTGAACAATCGGCGGTTGCTGATTCTCTAAATATCAATCCTGCTCCTGGTACTGGCGGAAATTTTTCAGGATGACGATCGGCGTTTTCTGCGAATCGTTGCCGAACGGGTTGTCCAGGAGCGCCTTTTCCACTTTTTCCGGGCGAAGTCCCGCGCTGGCTCCTACGATACGCGCCTTTCCGAGATCGTTGGCGTCGACGATCGCCGCCCCGAAACAGCCGACCCGCGCCTTGACATCCTCAACGACCTTCTGCGGATTGCGCGGCCCATAGACGATATGCTTGTCATATGGCGGCATCGTACCCGTCACGTCGTCGATCAACGCCGCCTGCTCGCCGCCCAGCCGATAGAATACGCCGCGAATGCCGACGAGCTTCGCGAGGAAGCCGAGAAACAGCGCGCCCGTTACGCGCCAGACGCCTTCCTCCTCCATCAGCGATTGCATCGCATGAGGCGCCGCGAGACTTCCGACGTCAGGCATGAAACGGCAGAGCACTCTCGCCTGCCAGGTCAGCGTCAACTCCTCCGGGCGCACGATATGGTTCTGCGTGATAGCGACGACGCTTTCCGCCACCGTCACGATATCATCCGGCCCGACCTTGTCCTTCGTATATCGCTCCATCGCGTCCACGATATCGTCCTTGTGCGTCAGGATACGCGTGGGCACGGGGATTTTTTGCAGTTCATTCGTTTCGTTCATGCTCCCTCCCCCTCACTCGTCTACGAGCGTGACGCCCGTCAGCGACGCGATTTCCTCCGCCGTCAGCACGACGCGGAATTTCTTCAGCTGCCACGGATTGCGGCTGAGCTCCGTATAAATGAAATCCAGCGGCAAATCAACCATCCGCGAAAGCGCTGTCTTGATGTCCATTCCCTTTCGCGCCGTCAATCGTACCTTGATCAATATATTCAAACTGTTATGCGAGTCGACCAGCGTCGCCTCGAAATAATCGTCCTCGCGGGGCTTTCCCTCGACTTCCGCCTTGCCCCGAGCGTCAATCCCGTCATATTGCTCGAACGGGAGCTGCGGACGCACGACGCAGTCCACCAGCGTCCCGTATTGGCCGCCGAGATTCTCGAAAGGCACGCTGCAATACAGCACGGCGTCGGTATCGGTCATAGATTCCAACGCAAACGGCGTACGTTTCTCCGTCCGCACAATCACTTTGCTGTTTTTCTCAAGAGAGAAGAACAGCCGAAAAATCAAAAAAGCGAATGCGACAAGGAATATCGCAGCCACAGCCGGTATCAGCATTTCCAATCCTCCCATGTAAACTTTACTCCAGCATTGCCGCCAGTTTTTTATAATATTTTTCCGGCAGGCGCGCGATTTTTCCCGTTTCCCGGCTAGTGAACACGTTCTGCGTATGGCCTGTCACCAACACCGTATCCTCGCCCTTCCGCAAGATGCGGTAATCGAAGGCCATTTTCGCCTTCGTCAGCGCCGTCGGCGTCGTCTCGATCACCAGCACGTCGTCAAACCGCCCCGGTGACAAAAACTTCGCGCTGACGTCGGTAATCGGGAACACATACCCATCCGCCATCAATTCGCCCAACGTGATGCCCGCCGCCCGCAAAAACTCTACGCGCCCGATCTCAAACCAACGGATATAGTTGGAATGATGCACGACCTCCATCGCATCGGTATCGAAAAAATCCACATGATGCTCCACCCGCGAAACCATCGTCTCGCCTCCTTGCAGCTACATATAACTTATATAGATTATGATAAAACAAGGGCAAAGTCAAGCCTTGCCTCTTTTCATGGATGAGATTTTATACATGAGAAATCACGGCTAAACCGCAAAACAAAAGGATTTGACGCATGTTAGTGGCTATTTTATAATACAACTATCGATTCGCCACAAAAGAGATATTCATATGTATATCAAGCGAAACATGATAAACTTCACACATAGATGTAGTGTAAATTGAGTCTGTATCTGTTTTTCAAAATATTGCAGGATGATCAATCATGAAATATCTAGCCGTCGGATTCATTGCTTTCATTATTGCCATCAGCGTAGGATATCACTTCGCACTCTACGCCGAAGAATCGGAAACCCAAGCTTCGCTTTCACCTTCATTTTTCTCTGAGTCGTCACAAGTGAAAGATGCAAATCCAGACACGGAAGCATCCTCGGGAAAATCGAATAGAGAAAATGAAACGCCCGACACTGGCTTTCGCATCGTAGTCAATCTGGCGAGCCGCGGGTTGGCACTTTATGAAAACGGGATACGGACGCGACTCTATCCCGTTGCCGTCGGAAAGGAATGGACGCCGACCCCGACGGGACATTTCATCGTCGAGGAAAAGCAGGAGGATCCCGCTTGGGCTTCGCCTCGAAACGAGGAATTCGTATTGCCGCCGGGAGAAGACAACCCTCTCGGTACGCGATGGATGGGAATCGGCGGTTACTACGGCATCCACGGCACCAACGCTCCGTGGGCCATCGGCGATTACATCTCTAACGGCTGTATACGGATGTATGACGAGGACGCCCAGGAGCTTTTTTCCATCGTGCCGACAGGGACGCCCGTCGAGATTATCTACCAACGCATAGTCGCCGACAGGCAAGCGGACGGGACAATCAATCTTTACTGCTACCCTGACGGCTACGAGTGGCAGGATGTCGGAAAAAAAGACGCGTTGGAAGCTCTCCAACCATACGGCGTATTGGATTTTGTAAATTCCGAGGCAATAGCAGCGCACATTGAAGCCTCCGAAGGGACACCGCTTTTTATCGCAAAATCATTTCCCGTATGGAGCGAAGGAATCAACTTGGGATTTTTCGCGGTTCAGACAAACGGGGACATCTATCTTCCCGCCGTACCGCTTTTCGCCGCTTTCCAAACGAAATGGGAGTGGAACGCGGAAAAACAGGAAATCGTGGCTAAACACCGTACCGTTCCCGGCGTCCAACAGGGATCCAGCATCTACCTCACAGCTGATCAACTGGAAAACGCCCTGCGTCTCAACGGAAACGTGAACGACGCCGGACAATTCGAGGTGACAGATTGGAAAAAGAAAGTGGAAGTCAGGAAATAAAAATCTCCCCCGCCCGCTTTTACGGATGAGGGAGATTCTTTGTTCGTTTGTTTATATACGTTTAAATCTGTTTTGCCGCGAGTTTGTCCGTTTCCTTGGCTTCCTCCTCAACGAGTTTGCCGGCAACGGAGAGCTGCGCCTCTACCTGCGCGTTGGACGTGCCTCCGAGGGAGTTGCGGTTCTTCACGCAAGTCTCCGGCTGGATCGCTTCGCGGATGTCTTCCTCGAACAGCGGGGAGAGTTTCTTGAACTCGTCCATCGTCAGGTCCTGCAGCCATTTTTTCTTTTCGATGCAGTACCCGACGGCCTCGCCCGCCACGGCATGCGCCTTGCGGAACGGAAGCCCCTTTTTCGCGAGGTAGTCGGCGAGGTCGGTGGCGTTCGAGAAATCCTCCTCAACGGCGCGGCGCATCACGTCTTTTCGCACTTTCATGCCGCGCAGGATGCGCGCGTAAACCGCGAGGCTGAACTTCACCGTGTCGATGGCGTCGAATACGCCCTCTTTGTCCTCTTGCAAGTCCTTGTTGTATGCCAGCGGCAGTCCCTTGACCGTCGCGAGCATCGCCGTCAGATGGCCGACCACGCGCCCCGTCTTTCCGCGCACCAGCTCGGAGACGTCGGGGTTCTTCTTTTGCGGCATCATGCTCGAACCGGTGCAGTGGGCGTCGTCCAACTCGACGAATGAGAATTCCTTCGAGCACCAGAGAATTGTTTCCTCGCTGAGCCGCGAAAGATGAACCATCAGGATCGACGCGGCGGACAGGAACTCCATGATGTAGTCGCGGTCGCTGACTGCGTCGAGACTGTTCGTATAGATGCGGTCGAAATGCAGCGCGTCGGCGACCATCTTCCGGTCAATCGGAAACGTGGTTCCCGCCAATGCGCCCGCGCCCAGCGGCATGATATCCGCCCGGGCGTAAACGCCGCGAAAACGCTCGAAGTCCCGCGCCAGCATCGAGAAATACGCCAGCAGATGATGAGCGAACAGGATCGGCTGCGCCCGCTGGAGATGCGTGTATCCGGGCATCATCACGTCGGCGTTTTTCTTCGCCGTCTCGATCAGCGCATTTTGCATGTCGAGAATCAGTCGAAGCACCTCGACGGTCTCCCGCCTGAGATACATGTGCGTGTCCAGCGCGACCTGGTCGTTTCGGCTGCGCGCCGTATGGAGCCGCGCCCCCGCGTCGCCGATGGCGTCGGTCAGCCGTTTCTCGATATTCATGTGAATATCTTCGAGCGCCACGTCAAAGGAGAAATCGCCGTCCTCAATTTTCGCGAGGATATCCTTCAAGCCGCCGATAATCGCGTCCTTATCCTCATCGGAGATGATACCGCATTTCGCCAGCATCGTCGCATGGGCGATACTGCCTGCGATGTCCTCTCGGTACATGCGCTTGTCAAAGGAAATCGACGCCTGGAAATCGTTGATCATCTCGTCGGTCGTCTTCGAGAAGCGACCGCCCCATAACTTTTCACTCATTTCAGCAGTCCCGTCTTTTCCTGCATCAGCGCGCGGACCTTCAGCGGCAGGCCGAACAGGTTGACGAAGCCGGTGCCGTCCGCCTGATTATAGACGTCGTCCTCTTCAAAGGTCACGAATTCCTGATTGTACAGCGAATACTTGGACTTCGCGCCCGCCGAGATGATGTTGCCGCGATAGAGCTTCAGGCGGACTACGCCCGTGACCGTGCGCTGCGTCGAATCCACGAACGCGTCGAGCGCCTCGCGGAGCTGTGAGAACCACATACCGTCATAGACGAGCTCCGCATAGCGGTTCGCGACCAGTTCCTTGTAATGGAGCGTCGCGCGGTCGAGCGTCAGATATTCGAGTTCGCGGTGCGCATAGTAGAGGATCGCTCCGCCCGGATTCTCATAGACGCCGCGGGACTTCATGCCGACGAGACGGTTCTCGCAGATGTCGGTGATGCCGATGCCGTGCTTCGTGCCGATCTC